>JANMGS010000184.1:0-3790 GCA_031374745.1 Ferruginibacter sp.
ATCCCGATTCTCCCTACTCCAAAGCGAAACGTTTAATAAGGTATTACTGTTTTTACAAAACGGCAGCAACGAGGCCAAATTGAAACAAGTATTCTAAAACGGCATTTGGGTGGTAGAAGATATAAAATCGATGAGTGATAAGCATAGGTTTTTCACAAATGCGATGGTTTATCAGTAGTAGAAGAAATATAATTTCATTTAAAATACCGCTTTTGTTAAAAGATATTTCTGATAAAAAGTTACGTAAGATAATTTCTTACATTTGAGTAAATTAATAGACCATGACTGAAATATTAATAGACAAAAAAAAATATGTTCTTATACCCGAGAAGGATTACAAATCACTTCAAAAAAAAGCGGCATTAAAATCTAAACCTGAAAAGTTATTTTCTTTAGAAGAAGCACGTGCTTACAGTAAAAAAATGATTAATAAATGGGCAGCAGAAAAATAAGTGTAAAACAATCTGCGGCTGATAGTATTGCAGAAATCGCTTGGTTCATAGAGTCAAAAGGCATGTTGAAAACTGCTGAAAAATTTTCTGATGATGTTTATGATTTTATTTTCAGCTTATCAGATGTAAGAAAATCTTATAAAACCTGTAGAGAACCATTAAGAGCCTCCCTTGGATTTAAATGTATAAATTTTAAAAAGAAATTCACCATTATTTTTATAGAAACAGAAAAGGAATTAATTGTTTGTGAATTTGTAGCTTCAAAACTGATTTATTGGTGATAAAGGCTTTCAAAATTGCAAAAAATTTTGGCCATTAAAAACTATACCCAATACCCACCCCGCCCGATGGTTGAATATACCCTCCTCCTATTATCGGCGTAAAACCTATTCGCCAGGTAAACCCACCATCTTTTGGAATTTTTCTATACATGAAAGATGCTGTACCAAAAACAGAGCCACCTGGGTTTGTTGAATTATAATCGTTTTCAAAAATATCTATCTTTTTCCCTGTAAATGTAGCACCTACGCCCACTTCCATAGAATGTACAGAATTTAGCTTACCAAAAACATAATTTATTTGTAGCGGTACAGTGGCAATAGACCTTGTTTGGTAATTACTAAAACCATATTGATCTCTTCCCACCAATACTTCGGTTGTTACAAACCCCAACCCAATTCTTCCACCAAAACCAAGGGCCGATTTTGTGAAACGCCTATCAATATTTGCCGAAAATAAAATGCCAGGTCCGCCCAATTCTGCATAAAACATTGTTTGCCCCGGTACGGTATTGTTGGCTTTTTCTTGTGCTATTGCAAGGCTACCGCAAAATAAACTTGCAAGTAAAAAAGTTAATTTCATAAGCTTCATTTTCGATACTAGATTGAAATGTACTTTTAACTGCTGCTTTTAATTTGTTAATATTTAGCCAATCAATGTTTTGAATATGATCTATATCAAAAACCCATATCCTCCATTCTTTCCACCCATTGTTCCATTCTCAAATTTATATATTTCTGCTTGCAGGTATTTTTGATATTGCCAATACATAAAATCTCTGAAGATATTTATGTCTGCTGCTTTCCTTGTGGCTTGTAGTGCTTCAAAATAAGCTGCTTTATCTTCTTTAAAAACAATAGCCATTGGCAAACTAAAAATGAGTTGTATATAATTCATCAATAATCTACTCGTTCTACCATTGCCATCATAAAAAGGATGTATGGTTACCAATTCAAAATGAACATCAAAAGATAAATTTAATTTGGCTTCAATAGATTGAGCGTCTTTAAGCTTTTCATTTACTTTTTCGCAAAGCTCCTTTACCAGTCTTTCTACTTTATCATAATTTACAAAATAACTGTTACCAGCACTTACATTACCCTTTCTATACATACCCTTACTGGCATCAATTTCACCAAAAATGGTTTGGTAAACATTGCCTGTATTATTTATAACGCTGGCATTTACTTCACAAATAAATTGAGGTGAAAATGTTACTTTACTTTTTGCAGCACAAATAATAAATTGCAATGCTTTAAAATGATCTTTCACCATCAAGCTATGCAGCAATGGTTTTCCGGCAGGTGTTATGCCTTCATCAAGTAAAAGCCTTGTTTCTACTTCGGTTAGCGTGCTTCCTTCAATGGTTGTAGAGTGATGTGTAATAGCGTACTGATAAAATTTTTCAAAATCCAACACATCCCGTAAATTCAACGAATTGAATTTATCCAATAATTCAACTATGTCAGCATTGCTTTTCACAATATTAATTTGAAATAATTATTACAGCCATTACCCAATCAACTTTTCCACCAAACCCTTCACTTCACTCAATGCTATTCTTTCTTGCCGCATATCATCTCTGTATCGTATCGTAACGGTATTGTCTTCTTTGGTCTGGTGATCGATGGTTACACAAAAAGGTGTACCGATTGCATCCATACGGCGGTAGCGTCTTCCAATGGCATCTTTCTCCTCATAAAAACAATGAAAACTTTGTCTGCACTCGTTCATCAGCTCTTTTGCAATTTCGGGTAAGCCATCTTTTTTTACCAATGGCAAAATGGCCAACTTGGTAGGAGCAAGTTTTGCAGGTATTTTTAAAACCACACGGCTATCTTCGGTACCATCTTCTTTAGTCCATTTCTCATCTTGGTATGCAAGGCTAAGCACGGTTAAAAACAAACGATCGAGCCCTACAGAAGTTTCTACCACATAAGGAGTATAGTTGCCATAAGCTTTACCTTCTTCGTTTAAATCATTGTCAAAATATTGAATTTTCTTTTTGCTAAAAGTTGCATGTTGGGTAAGATCAAAATCTGTACGGCTGTGTATGCCTTCTAGTTCTTTCCAACCAAATGGAAATTCAAATTCGATATCCAACGCAGCATCTGCATAATGAGCCAACTTTACGTGGTCGTGAAAACGCAATTTTTCTGCAGGGATACCAATACTTTCGTGCCATTTTTTGCGTTCATCTTTCCAATAATTGTACCACTCCATTTGTGAGCCAGGGCGTATAAAAAATTGCATTTCCATTTGTTCAAATTCTCGCATCCTAAAAATAAACTGGCGAGCTACAATTTCATTTCTAATGCCTTACCCGTTTGTGCAATACCAAAGGGGATTTTCATACGACCACTTTTTTGCACATTTAAAAAGTTTACAAAAATACCTTGAGCCGTTTCGGGGCGCAGGTAAATGGTATCTGCCTCATCTGCCAATGCGCCAATTTTTGTATTAAACATCAGGTTAAATTCCCTGATATCTGTCCAATTGCAGGTTTTACTAATGGCACATTTTATGTTGTTGTCTATAATCAAATTCTTTAATCCAGCATAATCACTGGCCGCAATCAAAGCATCCATTTTCTCCAAAAGTTCCTTTGCCAACTGCTCATTGCTAACTGCCAACTGTTCTGCATGTCCTTCTATCAAATGATCTACCCTGTATCTTTTGTTGCTGTCTTTGTTGTCTATCATCGGGTCGCTAAAACTATCCACGTGGCCGCTCGCTTTCCAAACAGTAGGGTGCATAAAAATAGCCGCATCTATACCCACAATATTGTTGTCGTTAAGTTGTGTCATGCTTTTCCACCAAGCATCCCGTAAGTTTTTTTTGAGTTGCGCTCCCATTTGCCCATAATCGTACACCGCCGCAAGCCCATCGTATAGCTCACTACTTTGAAAAATATAACCGTACTCTTTACAATGAGAAATGATCTCTGCGAAATTGTTTGCTTCATTTGCCATAGCTGCAAATATAAAGATAGATTTTGGGTACATAAAAAAAGGCATGCTTTTTTTATGTACCCAGCTAGGGCAATAGCTGTGGGCAGC
>JANMGS010000202.1:0-3865 GCA_031374745.1 Ferruginibacter sp.
AGCGCACCTGTAAATGGGATGGTTACAATTTCCATATTGTCATGCGGGTGTGTTGGGAAAGCTCCTCCTCCAGCTATCCAATCGTCGTTTAAAACCCTCAAAGCACCAAAATGTACTTTCTCTGGATTTTGCCATCCCCCAAAACTAAAATAATGTGCTGGCTTTAACCAACCGTGGTTTGCCGTGCCTCTTTCGTTTGCTCTTGTAATTGTTTGTTTCATTTTTTATATTTATTTACCGCCTAAGTTGCTCCTTGAGAAAACTTATAACGTAGTTTCAAATAAATTATTTATTAATCAATGTTTAAACATCAATAATTATACCAATAGATAAATTATGCAAAGATGACATAAATTTAGTTTTAAAACATGACATAATCTATTACATATTAAAAGACGAAAGGAGGTATTTAGATGAATTGAGTGATACCGAAAAATCGGCACAGGTGATATGAGGATGACCAAAGCTGTACTACGGCTAGCAAAAAAATGCCTTTTTGTATAAGCCATTTAATAAGTATCTAAAATTAAATGGCTAAAAGTCGTAAGCCTATTGGACAGGGAAAGGGCTAATTTAACTGATTAAAATCATCTGATGTCAACATCGTGCTTTGGTCTTCTTCACGTTCTTCGTTGTATTCAATAATGAAATTGTTGCGCCCTTCTCCAATAAGAATGTGTAGATATTTCTGCTGAACAAGTTCTAGCATGTTTAAGAAAATAAAAATAGCATGTATGCGACTCTCACATTCATCAAATATTTTTTCGAAAGCGAGTGTTTTATGCTTTTTACTTATGTACAACATATGCTCTCTCACCCCTTCCATAGTGTAGCCATATTGCACTACGGTATGCACGGGCTTATTGTTGCGCTCATGTAGGCGTTGGGCCACTTTTTCAAACGCTTTCATTAGTTTGAAAAGTGTTACTGTCTGTATTTCTGTTCCTTCTCCGGCTTCTTCTCCAATGCTAGAAAGCTCTCTTTGTAGATTGCCACGTTTTATCATCAACATACGAATGGCTTCCATTTCGGCCAATTGAGCAGATGCTTCTTTGAATTTTTTGTATTCAAGAATTTTATCTATCAGTTCTTGTCGTGGATCTATTTCATTTCCTTGAGCGTCTATTTCTTTGCGTGGCAACAACATTTTTGCCTTTATACGCATCAGTGTGCTTATGAATAAAATAAATTCACTGCCTAGTTCTATATTCAATTTTTCACTTTTGTGAATATGATCTAAGAATTCATTGGTGATTTTAGTAATTGGAATATTGTAAATATCCAACTCGTCTCTTTCTATAAAAAATAGTAAAAGGTCAAATGGGCCTTCAAATTCGTCTAGCTTTATTTGGTAAGATTCGTTGTTACTCACGGCAAAATGTATTTTTAATAAAAAGTCCCGTCTAAACTAGACGGGACGCAAATGTATCAATTTATTAAGTTTTTAGAAAATCTGATTATAATCCCTTTTTGATTGCAAGCTAAGTGTGAAAACCTATAAGGTCTAGCAAAAGTTCTACATAAATAATGTTTCTAATAAGACCTTATAGGTTTTTGAAAGAATTTTCAATTTGACTTATCGCATTTATAACTTATAGTTCAACCCAAGCCCAATAGCATGTTGTACTTGCATTCCACCTATTTCTATATCATTGTAGCGGGCATTTAATAACAGTGTAGCACCAATGTACTAATTTACTGTAAAAGTAAATAAGTTGTTCATATCAAATACAATATTGCCTGGGTTGTTGAGGTAATTCGAGTATAATGTAGTGGTAGACTTATAATTGATGCCTTTAGCTAAATCATAATTTGCATTGGCTTGTACAAAAGCGCCTAAGCCAAAAGATGCTACTTTTCCCGAATCTACGCCAAAGACTTTTATCGGTTTTAAACTCTTTTTTAGCTTAGTAGTTACTTCAGCCATTAATGGAGACATTAACACAGAAAAATGTGCATTTGGCTTATATAAAATGCCAGGCCCAAATTTTATATATCCAGGTGTCATAAAAGCATTTTCGAACTGCGATTCCAATCCAAAATAGCCAGCATAGCTCCAACTTTTACGAAATTCTTTACCATATATAGAGTTGAAATTTAAATAATCATCATTTTTTACAAATTTATTTGCAGTAGAAGTAGTTTTTGCCACACCATACCTTCCTCTAAAAGAGTTTAACCAATTTGTTTTGCCTTTTTTTCTATCAAAATTATAATCTACAATACCTTTAATACCTAAAAAGTTTACATCTCCGCCATTTACTTTAAACCACTCGTTGTTTATTCCCGCTTCGTTTACAGAGAGATTGAGGGTGCCCGCTTTTGTCCAACCTTCTTTCATTTCCGCCTTGCTGGTTGTAAGTTTTCCTGCCGCTGCATCGGCTGCTTTTTTTGATTCTGCTGTTGTTTGTGCATTTAATGTTGTAGCTGAAAATAGACTTGCTGCTAATAAATAGACTTTTGTTTTCATGTGTACTGTTTTGATTAATGTATTACATTTTTTTTAAGACGTTTTTTGGTTTAAAAGGTTGCCGTAAAAATAAAAAAGCAGCAAATAATATATTTGCTGCTTTTTTAAAATATTAAAATAATTACTTCCTCAATGCATCACGAATTTCGGTAAGCAACGTAATGTCTGCAGGAGGTGCAACAGGTTCTTCTACTTTTGCCTTCTTCATTTTATTAATACCTTTTATTGCAATAAAAACAACCAAAGCAATTAAAAGAAAATTTACCACTGAAGAAATGAAGTTGCCATGTGCAAATACTGGCCCGAGTTTTTGCGCATCAGCTAAAGAAGTTGTACCGGTTGCGGCGGCTGCTTTTGTAGCCTCGTTTAATCCGATATACATATTACTAAAATCTTTTCCAGAAACCATACCTATTAATGGTAAAACCATACCATCAATAAATGCAGTTATTACTTTACCAATTGCTGCGCCCATTACAACGGCTGCTGCTAAATCAACCAAGCTACCGCTGGCAGCAAATTCTTTAAATTCTTTAATGAATCCCATAATGTTTTAAGTTTAAAAGGGTTTGTTAAAATGTTTAGATTGAATACAAAATAAGATTTTTTTTAATTATTCAATAATAAACCCACTTAAATTTTAATTATGCACCTTTGCAAAAAAAACTGCATTTGAGCAATAAACTTATCAATTGGTTCATTTTTATTACTCTTTCACTTATTTGGGGTAGTAGTTTTATCTTAATGATTAAAGGCTTAGAAAGCTTAACTGCCTACCAAGTAGCATCTTTACGTATCATATTTTCTGGTATCGTATTGTTGCCAATAGCCTTGAGGCATATTAAATCTATACCCAAAAACAAGCTTTTTGTAATTTTTCTATCTGGTTTACAAGGAAGCTTATTGCCTGCCTATTTATTTTGTATATCCGAAACAAAAATTGATAGTTCTTTAGCAGGATCTTTAAATGCACTGACCCCTGTATTTGTCATATTGATGGGAGCTACTTTTTTTAAAAATAAAGTATCTTCTCAAAAGATTGTAGGCATATTAATTTCGCTTATTGGTAGTATTTTGTTGTTTTTTGCGCAACCGACTTTTGCAGTGGATAGCAATTGGTTTTATATACTATTGGTTGTGCTTGCTACCTTATTATATGGCACAAATGTAAATATGGTGGGTAAATATTTGGGTGGTATTCCTTCCTTACATATTGCAGCAATAGCACTATCACTTAATGCAATTCCTGCTTTAATAGTATTGTATTTTACTGGATATTTTTCGCAAGATATTTTTACAGAGCCTATGTTGGTTGCTACTGGTTACACTTTTGTATTAGGGGTATTGGGTACTGCGGTAGCTTCTATTATTTTTTATATGCTCATGAAAAGAGCC
>JANMGS010000230.1:0-2281 GCA_031374745.1 Ferruginibacter sp.
GAAAAAGAAAAAGATAAATTAAAAACATCTGAGAAAATAAGTAAGATATTAAAGGTCGGTCTTGGTGCCATGTCAGTGCTAATGTTTGCATTGGGTTTATCAGTCTTTAAAAACTATACTAAGAGAAAGAAAATAGCAACGCAAAACAAAAAAATAAACGCACAGGTAATTGAGTTAAATAAACTGGTCCTGCAAAAACAAATACTATTATCAGAACTGCAACACCGGGTTAAAAACAACCTGCAACATGTACTTAGCCTACTGGATATACAAGAAGAATCATTGGCTCATAATAATATACAAGAGGTTTTAAGGGAAAGTAAGAACCGTGTACAATCCATGGCACTGCTTCACAACAAGCTGTCATACTCCAACGCCAACGATTTAGTAAATTTTGAAGATTATCTTCATGAACTGGTGGCACTTATTCAAATGGCCTATTTTAATCCTAAAAAGCAAATAAGCATTCGGGTTAATTGCGATGTGAAGCAACTTGATATTGATACCGGGATTCCGCTCGGGTTGATGATGGTGGAATTGTTAAGCAACAGTCTAAAACATGCTTTTATCAAAAAGAAAACTGGCAACATTCGGATCAATATCACCCAGGATATTGAAACCGGTAAAAGGCTGCTGGAGTATAGTGATGACGGCAGTGGATTCAATTTTGAGCAACCACCAAGGAAAGGCATAGGGCAGGAACTAATAAATGGCTTACTAAAAGAAATTAATGCAACACTAAATACCAAACAAGAAAATGGAACAGCATTCTTCATCCGCTTCTAAACAATCCGAGGCTGATAGATTTACCATCCTGTTAGTGGAGGATAATTTTTTGAACAGACGGATGGTTAAAAAAGCACTTGAAAAAAATTACATCATAAAAGAAGCAGCGGATGCAGAAACGGCTGCTGAAATGCTTCGTTTGGGTAAAGTACACCTTGCTATAATCGACATTCACCTTGGCGACGGCAAAAATGATGGTATTTGGTTGGGCGAACAGGTGAAAACAAAACACGGCATTCCTTTTATTTATCTTACTGCTTTTGGCAATGGCGATATTTCGCAAAGGGCAATATCCACATACCCTTCTTCTTACATTACAAAACCGTTTAAAGAAATAGACCTTGCTTTATCAGTAGAAATTGCATTGTTGAGATATATGGCAGTGAAGCCAGTTAAAAATAACTGGATATTGGTAAAAGATGGCGACTATTTTGTAAAGTTGTTTACCGATGCTATTGACTACTTTGAATCAACAGGTAATTATTTACAAGTGTTGAGTAACGGCAGGTTGTTTAAATGCAGATCTACTATTAAAGAGATACTTGCGCTGTTGCCTGAAAATTGTTTTATACAAACCCACCGGGCTTTTGTTGTAAATAAAAATAAAATAGAAAAATTTAATTCGGACAGTGTTATGGTTGGTGGTTCAACAATACCTGTATCCCTAAAATATGCCAAGAGCCTTTTGCTTTAAATGAAGCTATTCGCCTAGAACAGAAGTGTCTTTACCTCAGTTGGTCACCTCACTATCTCGTAAGTGCCCGTCCTATCCACTCGTGCGACGCAGAGGCGTGGTCTTTGACCAGCCGACCCATTCAAATGCTTCCATTCTTGTATGGGGGCTGTAAAAAATTGTGGCCATTCTTGTGCGTATTGTTGATTCATGTAATAAGAATAAAACATTTATTTATTATTACTTTCTCATGGCTTAATCGGCTGGTCGAAGACCACGCCTCGGTAGTGCGTAATTGGGAACACTCCATTTATTGTTACTTTGAGCACCAACGAAGGCAAGGGAATTTTCGTTTTTGTTACAAAACTAATCAAAGAATTTTTTTAACTTTAATGTTTTAAAATACCAGAGCATTTAAAGTATTTACTTTTTTAAAATTATTCTCAGAATCCTTTATCAGTTAAGAAGATGAAACGTTTTTTATTTACAACAATAGCATTGTTTTCTATAATTTCCTCCTATTGCCAATATAGTGGTGACCGGGCAAACAATTACAATAGTGATTACAACAGGGCCAGACGTGAGGTGCAAACCAACTACGATAGGCAAGCTGATTTGAACAGTCAACCGAATTCATCAGGTGGGTACTATAATAACAAACTCAGCCAAGCTGAACTTGAAAGTATTGCAGCTATTTTTAAGAAAAAAGAGTATAAACCTGTTGACAGAAGTTTTTCTGCTTCAGAAAATAGTGCGTTTTTAATTGCTGCTGCAGGGAGTGAAAAAATGATCAACGATGTAAACCGCTTACTTTTCAACTAC
>JANMGS010000237.1:0-3020 GCA_031374745.1 Ferruginibacter sp.
TTTAAGGGGTTCTAATTACCTTATAGATGTTTTACAATTTTTTTTATTATCAAAATAGTTCCCCCACTATAAACGAATTCGCATTTTTACCCATTTGCATATTTGCATATTTGCACATTTGCATATTTTTACCCATTTGTACATTGATTAATTTCGTCTTACAATATCCGCCCCTAGCGCCCTCAATCTGCCATCAATATTTTCATATCCTCTGTCTATTTGTTCAATATTTTGTATGGTACTTTTGCCATCGGCACTCAAAGCGGCTATCAGCAATGCTACACCTGCACGTATATCTGGACTTGTCATCGTAATGCCTCGCAATTGCTTTTCTCTTTCTAAACCTATTACTACAGCACGATGCGGATCACATAAAATAATTTGTGCCCCCATTTCTATTAATTTATCTGTAAAAAACAATCGGCTTTCAAACATTTTTTGATGAATAAGTACACTGCCATGTGCTTGTATAGCAGTAACCAAAACAATGCTCAACAAATCTGGTGTAAACCCTGGCCATGGATTATCATAAATGGTTAAAATTCCCCCGTCTAAAAATTTAGTGATTTCATATTTGTCTTGTGCAGGTACATGAATATCATCTCCAATAATATCAATTTGAATGCCGAGTAGCCTAAATTTTTCGGGAATAATTCCCAATGAAGCAACCCCGGCATTTTTAATGGTTATGTCGCCGTGTGTCATTGCTGCCAATCCTATAAAACTGCCTATTTCGATCATGTCTGGCAACATAGTATGTGACGTGCCATTTAATTTTTGCACACCAGTAATGCTAAGCATGTTACTTCCTATACCCGTAATATTCGCTCCCATGCTTACAAGCATTTTACATAACTGTTGTATGTAAGGTTCGCACGCTGCATTGTAAATGACGGTTGTGCCTGTTGCCAGTACAGCGGCCATCAAAATATTGGCAGTGCCGGTTACACTTGGTTCATCAAGCAGCATATAACATCCTTTCAGTTCATCTGCCTTTAATGCAAAAAAACCTGTATTGCTATTGTAAGAAAAACTGGCGCCCAATCTTTCAAACCCAATAATATGCGTATCCAATCTTCTACGCCCAATCTTGTCGCCTCCAGGCTTAGGCAAATACGCTTTTTTAAACCTTGCAAGCAAAGGGCCTGCAAGCATTACAGAGCCACGCAAGCGACCACTTTTTTTAAAATAATCTTCGCTTTGTAAATATTCTACGTTTACATCATCTGCTTGAAATCGATAGCTATTTGCGCTTGTTTTCTCCACCTTTACATTCATTTCTCTCAACAATTCTATGAGCAGGTTTACGTCAATAATATCTGGTATATTATTTATTTCCATGGGTTCTGCCGTTAGCAAAACTGCACTCAAAATTTGCAAGGCTTCGTTCTTTGCACCCTGTGGTGTTATTTCTCCATTTAATTTATTGCCACCTATTACTTCAAATATTCCCATTACAAAAATTTATTTTGTCAAAAATAACCTTTATACCGATATATTGACTGCATTAATCCTTTGCCAAAATAGTAGACGGCGTTTATTAATTAGTTACAATCAAATTAAAAAAGTAATAAAAAACCCGGCAGAGGAAGCTGCCGGGAATATTTTATAAAAATTAAATTAGTACCTTTTTTTAAAATTACGATTGTTATTGTTATTGGTACGAGGGTCTCTTCCGGTAGTATCTCTGTTGCCTCCGCCTGTTTGTGGGTTGCTCCTATTGCCTGCATTACCAGCTTGTGGGCTATTTCTGTTGTTGTTGTTATTCGTTCTATTATCTCTACCCCCAAAGTTTTTACGATACTGGTTTCTACCTGCACCATACTCATCCCTTTCTACACGCTGCGCTGTATGCTTTACAAATGGACGGCTGTTAAAGGCCAACTCACCATCTGTCATATCGCTCAATTCGTTTTGTATATTGTCGTCGTGCACCAACTCTTTGTGCCAATTGCTGTAAGTGAGTTTCATGTAATAAGCAATGGCATTTGCAAACCCTTGTTTTTTCTCTGGGTTTTCCTCTTTCAACGCTTTGTCTATTACAATTTCTATATTCTTACCTAGGTGATTAAACTTTGGATATTTTTTAGGATAACCCAATATCTCTGGTTTTGCTTTTAGTGTTTCCCTTGTTGGAATTGGATATGGGCTTTCTACATCTAGTTTAAAATCGCTTATTAGAAACAAGTGATCCCACAATTTATGGCGAAAATCTTCCACATTTTTTAAGTGTGGATTTAAAAATCCCATTAACTCTATAACAGCAAAAGCATTTTTTTGGCGTTCTTGTTTATCTTCCAGTGTAAGTAAATACTCCACCATTTTTTGAATATGCCTACCGTATTCTCTCATGGTGAGATGGTTACGAGTAGTATTATATTCCATGTTATCTACGTTCATCATATAGGCAAATATAAGCTTTTGGGGTCATTTTCGTGGCGTTTTTCTTCAAAAGCTCATTTTAACCCTTATTTGCAAACCGTATTATTTTTAAAAATAAATTTTGGATATTCAAATTTGTTACTCTACTTTTACACTAGACTAATAAAATGAGCAAAAATTATTCAAATATTATCATGATGTGTTGTATGTGTTGCATGTGTATGCGACCTGCAAGGCTTTTGTATAATATGAGTAGTTTCTAGAAATTATAAATATTCTTTCATAAAAGCCTTGCTACAAAATAGCGAGGCTTTTTTATTTTATCATTAAAAACATCTATCACTTAAAAATTAAAAAATGAGCAATCACAAATTTGAAACACTACAACTCCACGCAGGCCAAGAGGCTGACCCAACAACCAAATCGAGGGCTGTACCTATTTATCAAACCACTTCGTATGTATTTGATAATACAGAGCATGCAGCAAATTTATTTGGACTAAAAGAATTCGGTAATATTTATACCCGAATAATGAACCCAACAACCGATGTATTTGAAAAACGCATTGCCGCTTTAGAAGGCGGGGTGGCAGCTTTAGCAACCGCTAGTGGGCAAGCAGCACAATTTTTAGCGTTAAG
>JANMGS010000243.1:0-25058 GCA_031374745.1 Ferruginibacter sp.
AAAAGCGCAAACGACTACCAACGACTTGGTTTACTTTTATTTTTCGGGACATGGAGATGTAGAAACTGAAAATACATTTAGTTTAGGTTATTTATTGGCGTACAACACGCCAGCTTCCAACTATCGCAACAACGCTATAAAAATAGAAACCCTAAATGATGATGCCAATTTTTTGAGCACAAAGAAGCAGGCAAAAGTAGTACTCATAACCGATGCCTGCCACTCTGGAAAGCTAGCAGGTGATTTTTTTAAAGGCAAGCAATTAGTAGGTAAACAACTACAGCAAGTTTTAAACAACGAAGTAAGGTTAACCTCATGTGCCGTAGATGAAGAAGCCGCAGAAGGGCCCGACTGGGGCGGCGGTCGTGGCGTTTTTTCTTATTATCTGATTAATGGTATGTATGGGTTGGCCGATAACATAGCCGATGGTAGCATTAAGTTAATTGAAATGAAACGATTTTTAGATTCGGCTTTTGTAACAGATAAAATACTCCGTTTACAAAATCACAAACAACACCCAGTAATAGATGGGAACCCCAACTTTCCATTGGGCTTTTTAGATACAGCAACCGTTGCTGCCTATAAAAGAAAATTTATGGTAACAGACACATCAAAAATAACCGCACCTGCAGGTTTGTCCATGTTTAAAAAAGCCAGTATTCAACCAATTGATTATTTTTTTACTGAAATAGCCCTCCTACCAATTGAAAATCTTATAAACACACAAACACTTCAAAATAAGGATTCAATTGCATTAGACATAACAAATCAATTTATCGAAAACCATGATACGCTTACAATATATAGAAACTACTTTTTGGGAAAAGATTCATTGCAGCATAAAAATGAATCTCCAGGAGGATATTATGAAGCAAAAGCAAATGCAAATAAGTTAGATTCTTTTAATCTTTTAAAGAACCAGCTAAGCAAAAATAAAATTCTTGGCAAGCGTTTTATAGAAAAGTTTGTAGAGCTTATACACAATCGCACACAGGAAATGACCAATGCATATCTATCAGGCGATATTGCAGAACTGGAGAAAAGGCAATACTATTATAAAGGTGAAAGGCAGTACGATGATTTTCTTTCCTTACTAAACTATAGCTTACAATTAGTACCAGAAGACCATCATCTGGCCAGTGTGCTAAGGTTAAATGCTACTTACTTAGGCGGGTTAATGGCTCGTTTAAACATGGCCACCATGCAAAACACAGATAGTTTGCTTAAGGTTGCAGTAGCGTATCAACGAAAATCAATGCAGGCAGATCCGTATGCAGGTTACATACACAACGAATTGGGAAATTTATTTGTGAATCAAAAAAAATACGATTCTGCCAACTATCATTTCAACTTTGCCAGCACTTTGGCTCCTACATGGGCAATTCCTTGGAGCAATAAAATAAGAATGAATTTGATGCAAAAAAAATATGCTGTAGCAAAAGAAGCATTGCAAAAAGCAGATTCATTACAACCAAATATGGCTTATGTTTTAATGAATGGAGGTTTGCTAATGGAGAAAGAAAAAGACTGGCTTGCCGCAGAAAGCTATTTTTTAAAAGCCATAGAGCAAAATAACGTGCACTATCTGCCTTACGAGCATCTAGGTAATATTTATTTACAAACTGGCAGGTATGCCCTTAGTGATGAATATTATTTTAAAGCTGCTGAACGCAAAGAAAGCTTCGCAATTAATGATGCATATTTTCGTTTTGGTGTGGAGTTGGGTGGATTTCCAGGCGGTATGGAAGATGATGCCAAAATTTGGCTTGATTGCTATGATGATTTAATCAAAGACACGGTAAGATTAAAACCTTTTGTGCCATTTTTTGATGGTTACAAGTTAATTGCAACTACATCGGATAAGAATGAAAAGGCTGTTAATTTTTTAAGAGAATTCCTACAAGCTTTTCCCAACATGTACATAGCCCACCACATTTTAGGAAAAATGTATTACACTGATAGCAAATGGAAAGAGGCTGAAGATGCATTAAATTTAGCAACAGCTAATTACAAAGATGATGTTGCAGCAAGAAAAATGTTTAAAGAAATGCTGCACAGTACAACAGCAATTTACGAAGATTCATGTCTTTTAAATTATCTAATGAACTTTCAATACAACGTATTGGAAGACCATTATATGTTGGCCAATATGTATGAAAGAAAGGGCGAATTAAATAAAGCCATAGCGAAGTATAAAGAAATATGCAACATAGAAAATGAACAGCAAATTGTACAAGCCAATTACACTAATTATATATCGATAAAAACGATCAACAAAAACACAGCGGAATTTGGCAATTTATACGAAAGGCAATTGGCAAAATTTGAAACACCCTTAAAAATAGCAGGTGCAATAAAAGCTGCAAGACTTTATGAACAATTGGGCCAAAATGAACAAGCTGAAGAAATGCTTCTTAAACAGGTGTTGGCAAATAGAGCCGCTGGAGATTTGAGGGGCAAAGCAATGAATGAAAATAAACCTGGCACATACGAATTGTTGGGTAGAATAAATTCTTATTGGTTGGTCATTAACCAAAACTTGGAAGTGGAAACATACAATTTTTATAAAAGGATGATGACTGCTTTCCCAAGAAATTATTACTGGAAACAAAATAATGGATTGTTTTTATACAAAAGATTGCGATTGGCATACAAACAAATGCCCATTGAGCAATATACCTCATTTACAAAATCAATAGCTGATTTTGCATATCCATTTTCAACTGGTGAAACGCCCCCAAATGAAGATACCATAAAATTTAATTTGCCGGTAACCAAGGAAGAAATAATTATTTTAAAATCTATTTATGACCCCTTAAATGAAGCACTGCATTCTTTATTACAATCTGTACAACTTACAGGAGAGGTAGAACCAAGTAGTGAAGTTACACAAGCCATTGCAGCATTGTATGCTTGGCAGGGTAGTTTTGATACAGCAAGTATTTGGTATAGAATGGCAGTAAAACAACAACCAGAAGACTCCTCGCTACGAAATATGCTAGTGGATGTATTTACGATAAATAATAACTTTATAGAAGCACAGAAGCAACTTGATACATTAAATATAAAGCAAAAAATAACGAGGGATAAAATTTTAAACCTTATCGATTATGATATACTTTCAAACAAATTTCAAAAGGCGGAAAATGCTTTGAAAAAGTTTGAAGCAATAGATGAAATAGAAAAATGTAAGCTTACAACACTCTATGCTACCAATGCTTGGCTACAAGGCAAAATGAAAGAAGCGCTAAAGTATTTGGAATCCTTTCCTGTATTAAAAATAAATAAAGAAATGTTATTTGATGTTGAAAAATTTAAAAATGATGCAACCATAAATAATCTATACTCAATAGCACGGATGTATGCGCTCCAAAAACATCATGCAAAAGCTTTATCATTTTTGAATAAAGCACTCGATGAAGGGTTTAATTACAAACAAGTATTACTGAATGATACGGTATGGAATTTTATAGATATAAAAAAATGGAATGCTTTATTTGAAAAATATCAGTTAGGAATAAATTATTCAAATGCGGAAAATTTCGTAAGCGCAAATAGTTACACAATACCAGATCAGGGGGAAGGATATAAAGAATAGAAATTACAAAGGCGGTATTACTTGCAATTCTGCTCTTTGAGTACAGCGGCCATTTTCAGTATTGCTACATTCTGCAGTTAATGCCTGCTTGGTAGTACTTTCCCTTGCATTTATCAATATTTTTAACCACGATGGTGGCACTTTATTACTATACAAAGTGTTTGTAAGTTGTGCTAGAAAAAAATTGGTAAAAAAACCACCTAAGTCGGGGTTACCAGATGCAAGCTGACCTTTTTCTGCAGAGCCTACCAGTATGGAAACAGGTTGTACCGGAAAAAACAGTGCTAAGCAGTTATCATAATTCAAATTCAATCCAGCTTTGCCAGTAGCTCTGGGTCTCAATAAATCCATTCCTATAGGTGAGGGTTGATCTATTACGCTATTACAACAATCACTCAAGACTATGGTAACTTTTGCTTTCTTCCTCAATAATATTTTGTATACATCATTTTCTACACTCAAATTATTATCTTCTAATTTCACCAATTTATTTGTACGCAAGGACATTCGGGGAAATTTACTTTCATCATTTTTGAACCTAAAACCATGGCCGCTATAATAAAACATTACAATATCATTGCTATTTGGTTGTATATTATCAACAGCCTCTTGCACATTGTATTTATTAAATTCATCACCCCATACAGATGTTTGAATAAGCTTAATGCCAAGACCTGATGTTAGTTCTTCAATAAATTCTGTTACCCGATCCAAATCTTTTTTTGAGGAAATACCAATTTTCTTGTCAAGTGTGTTAGCAATTGTTATAAGATAAAATTTTGTTTTTAATTGTTGCTCGCTCAACCCTCCCCTACTGTTTAGCTGAGTGAGGTATGTGTAGAATGCATCATTCTCCTTATAAAAATACCGCACGAAAGTTACATCCGCTGCTAACTGCTTGTATTCTTTTTGTTGGTTTATTTGCAAAGTCGCATCAAGCCAATTTGCATCTGTCGTTTTAAATTGAACTGCCTTAGCTGCATAATAAGTACTGCTGCTATCGGCCATTTTTTCAAACACAAATCTAGGCTGCAAAAAATGCTCATCTGGAGTGCCTTCTAAAAAATCAGCTTCATCTATTGGTATTAAGAATTTTTTTGCCCCAATAGGTACTAGGAGCAACGAAAGGTCGGAGGAATCTTTTAGCTTTTGTTCTACCAAACACTGCTCACCAGAGGCCTTATTGGTAAATCGTATTCTACACTTAGAAGTGCCATCAGGGTCTACAGTTAAAAAGATAAAGTAAGTGGAGTCTTTGGTTGCAGAAACGGCAGGGGTTGCTTCAAAATAAAAAAATGATTGTGAAAAAGAAATGTTGGTAATGAGCAGTAAAAATAATGACATAAAAATCCTGGTAGCTTTAGGCATAAAAGTAAAATGCTTTAAACTACCAGAATTTTGGTAAAAAGGTATTTTATTAGGTACCTGCATCTTCTGGTCTTGTACCTGCTTTTTTATCTATTGGAGGCAGGCTGTCCGTTTTCTTTTTGGGCGTGTCAATGATACTTGGTGCAGGTTGTGAAGCAGGCTGCTCTACTTTTGGCTCTTCTTTTTTTGCTTCGCCTTTGCAAGCGTAAAAAAAAGCAGCCATGGTAAAGAGGGCCATTACCCAGCTAAATCGACGGAATTGTTTAATGAAATGTTGCATAAGATTAAGTTATGGTTAGGTTACAAGTTACTAATTTTTTAATTATATTCATACAAAAAAGAAACATTCATTACAAAAACTTGAGAGCTACTTTTCTTTTTTATTTTCAAATTGTTGTAAAATAGTGTCCTGCATTAAAAAAATATTAATAAATTATTTTATGAAATCAAGTAAATTAAGCATTTTATGTATCATACTAATCAATCTTTTTTGCTGCAAAAATGCTGCATTTGCACAAACAAATAAAACCAGCAATTTAAAAAATAGAATCCTTCAACTACAAAAGAATGAAAATTACTTAAAAGATACTATCTATTTAAACGCAGTAAACCAACTTGCTTTTTACTATGCGTCTAATTATCCGGATAGTGCTATAAGCCTACTAAATGACAATGCAGAACAATGTAAGAAAAGCAAATATGCCATTGGTGAAGCCGAGGCAAATAAAAACCTAGGTCTTGCATACCAAACAAAAGGCGACTACGAAAAGGGGCTAACCTATTTCGAGATAGCATTACAAATTGCAAAAAATAACCATCTGCAAAAACTAATCCCGGCCATTATTAACAATATCGGACTCAATTATTCTAACAGGGGAAACTATGCCATTGCGTTACAAAAATTTTACGAAGGATTAAAAGCAGCAGAGGCTGATAACAATAAATTCGTTAGCGGAAGAATTTACAATAACATTGGTACCATCCATTTTTTTCAAGTAAAAATGATAGATGCCGAAGCGGACTACAAAAAAATGCTTAGCGTTTCCTTTCAGTTGAATGATACCCCTGGAATTATATTGGCTTATAACAACATTGGAGAGGTAAACCTACATGAAAAGCATTTAGATACAGCGGAAATAAATTTTTCTGCTGCAAATAAATTGGCATTGATTTCAAACAATGCTGCAATGCAGGCAGCAGCAAATAAAAATTTAGGGTATGTTTTTTATGAAAAGGATAGCCTTGCTAAATCTATAGATTATTTTAAAAAAGCTAATCAGCTAGCTTTATCTATAGGAAATAAACCCACCGTTTGCAAAACACTTATTGGTTTGGCAAAAGCACAATCAAAAAACAAGCAGCAAGTGGAAGCCATTAATAATGCAGAAGAAGCAGTGGAACTTGCCCAAAAAATGAAACAATCCCAATTGTTGAGAGATGCCAATGAAGTTGCGGCGATGGCGTATGAAGCCAATGGGAATTATGAAAAGGCCATTTTTTATTTAAAACAATATAAAACATACTCCGACAGCCTCAACAATTTTGAGAGCGAAAGGGCCTCCTCTCAATTAAAAGCCAATTTTGATTTAGCAAAAAAAGAGAGCCAACTTAAAGAAAAAACCATTCAACAACGATGGCTTATTTTTTCGTCAATTGCTGCACTCTTCACCTTGTTTGTTATTGTGTGGGTAGTAAACCGAAATCGCAAAAGGGCTAACCACGCCAACACATTATTACAGCAAAAAAACAGTGCCATTGAAAAACAAAAATCGATAGCAGAAGATGCGCTTCTACAATTAAAAGCAACAGAAAAACAATTGATACAATCCGAAAAAATGGCTTCCCTTGGAGAACTCACGGCAGGTATTGCTCATGAAATACAAAACCCATTAAACTTTGTAAACAACTTTAGTGAAGTAAGTGCAGAGTTAATAAAGGAAATGGTGGATGAGGTAGATAAAGGGAATACAGAAGAAGTAAAAGCCATTGCCAATGATGTGGTGCAGAACCTAGAAAAAATAAACCACCATGGGAACAGAGCTGCAGATATTGTAAAGAACATGCTACAACACAGCCGCAGCAGCAGTGGCGTAAAAGAACCAACCAATATCAATGCGTTGGCCGATGAATATTTACGATTGGCCTATCATGGCCTGCGTGCAAAAGATCCACGGGATGCTGCGCATAAATCATTTAACGCAACCATGAAAACAGATTTTGATGAAACGATTGGCAACATCAATATTATTCCGCAAGATTTTGGCAGAGTTATTTTAAATTTAATTACGAATGCCTTTTATGTGGTTAATGAAAAGAAAACCCTTCACCAAGCTCAGGGTGACAAAAGCTATGAGCCAACCGTTTCTGTAAGTACAAAAAAGGAGAACGGGAAAGTAGAAATAAAAGTTACAGACAATGGCAACGGTATCCCACAAAAAATTCTCGATAAAATATTTCAACCCTTCTTTACCACCAAACCAACCGGGCAGGGAACAGGATTGGGATTGAGTTTGAGTTATGATATTGTAAAGGCGCATGGTGGGGAGTTGAAGGTGGAAACGAAGGAGGGAGAAGGTTCAACATTTATTATACAAATACCAATTAACTAAAAAATGAAAATATTTTTAAAAATTTGCCTGTTGCTTCTTCCCGTTTTTACAAAAGCACAAAAGGTTGCTATTTTGGATACAACACTCAACAACAAATGGGCTACGCTCGACAAATGGTGTTACCAAAAAGGAGATAACAAAGAATGGGCAAACCCTGCTTTTAATGATTCATCCTGGAAGCAGTTTACATTTTACAATTTAAACATGCCCGATGGAAAACATGCCATTGCCAACCGTGGGGAAATTGTTTGGTTTAGAAAGCATATTACAGCTGACAGCACTTTAAGAAAAGCCCTTGTTTTAAATATCAATCAATTTGGTGCTTCTGAAATTTATTTAGATGGCAAGCTGATTCACCAACTAGGAAAACTGAGTTCAGATATCAATCAAGTCATATACAATAACCCTTACACACAAATACTCGAACTGCCACTAGAAAAAGGAAAGGAACAGGTATTGGCAATACGCTATGTAAATGCACAATATAAATTCCCAATATATTCCAACAGCAATGGTTACATAAGAATTGCAGCCTCAACTCTAAGCAATGCAAACTCCAGAGACGTTATAAAAAACAATAGAATCGCTATCAATCTACAAAATTTCAATAATTGGTATATCACTTTAGGAATAGCTATTTTGATGTTCATCATTTTCTTATCATTTTTTCTCTTTTTCCCAAGCGAAAACATAAATGGATACTTTGCAAGCTCAATATTTTTTTTAATTCTGTTTATTGTTGGTATAATTTGGAGCTTTGATTATCAAAGTAATTTTTTTTGGATTGTCTTCTTCTATCATACTTCTGTTTTAGTTTCCATTAGTATTTCTCTTTACTGCGTGTACAAGATTTTTAACCAACGGCTGGATATTGTTTATACAACCATAGTTTTCTTAGCGATAATGGCTATAGGTTGTTACTTTTTATACAACCCAGGCATTGTAGCTCCAATGTGGGCAACTGTTGCATTTATTGCCACTACAAGAATAGCTTTAAAATCATGGAAAGATAATAGAGTTGGTAGCATCCTAGTTATAAGTTCTAGCTTTGTTTCTATTATTTTTTGGACTACAAATGTTTTGAGTGGAATAGGTTTATTACAGTTAAATCTAACAAAATTTGTTGCTTTTGCCTTTATGCTTAACCCAATAGTGCTAGCTATTTATTTAGGTTACTCCTTTGGTAAACGCAGCCAAGAGTTAAGGCTTAATCTGGAACGGGTACAAAAACTTTCAAAAGAAAAAGAGTCCATTTTATTCTTACAAAATGAAACTTTGGAAAAACAAGTTCAGGAACGTACCGCCTCATTGAATCAGTCTATACAAGAGTTAAAATCCACCCAAGCCCAACTCATCCAATCCGAAAAAATGGCAAGCCTTGGAGAACTCACAGCAGGCATTGCCCATGAAATACAGAACCCGTTAAACTTTGTTAATAATTTCAGTGAGGTAAGCACAGAGCTCGTAGATGAAATGAATGAAGAAATAAACAAAGGAAATATTGAAGAAGCTAAGGAGATTGCAAGTGATTTAAAACAAAATTTAGAAAAAATAAATCACCATGGCAAACGTGCCGGCGATATTGTAAAAGGAATGTTGCAACACAGCCGCAGCAGCAGTGGCGTAAAAGAACCAACAGATATCAATGCATTGGCCGATGAATATTTACGGTTGGCCTTTCATGGCCTGCGTGCAAAGGATAAAGATTTCAATGCAACGATAAAAACGGATTATGATGAAAGTATCGGCAACATCAATATTATTCCGCAGGATATTGGAAGGGTTATTTTAAATTTGATTACGAATGCGTTTTATGCAGCGAATGAAAGGCTTCGACAAGCTCCCCAAAAGAATCGGGACGGGCAGCCTGATAGCCCAGAGATGACATCTTTTCAAAAGATGTCATCTCTATACGAGCCAACTGTTTCAGTAAGTACAAAAAAGATTGGTGATAAAATAGAAATAAAAGTTGCAGATAATGGCAACGGTATCCCTCAAAAAATACTGGATAAAATTTTTCAACCCTTCTTTACCACAAAACCAACAGGGCAGGGAACGGGTTTGGGATTGAGTTTGAGTTATGACATCGTGAAGGCACATGGAGGAGAATTAAAAGTAGAGACAAAAGAAAATGAAGGGTCAACATTCACCATCCAAATACCAATGGCATGAAAATAAAATCTGCAATGAATATAAGTAATCTCAAACCCCTCCTCCCCCTGCTCCTATTGGCAGCCTGCACCAGCACCCCCAAAGATGATGGCACTACACCAGCATCGCTCTACACCCCACCCAAAAGCTGGGAAGCCAACCCCAAGGGTGGCTACAAAGTAAATGTAGTAACAGGCCGGGCCATAGAACCTATAACAACAGTAGAAGGTAAAACCATTCCCACCGGCATACCCATACCTGCCATTGGCAGAAGAATTAGCCCGGACAGCATTGCCCAACCAAAATTGCTAACAGTTACTCCCATCAGCAGTTCTATAAAAACGATTGATAATATTTATCCCTTACCGGAAAATTTGCAAAAAACACCAGTGGATGAAAGCAAACTCATCAAACACAATGCAGCAAATAGTCCACAAGGCTACATCATACAAAACCTGCTGGGCGGCACTACGCCAACAGGCAAACCTTTTGCAGCAAAGGGAAAAACCGTACCGTTATTTTCTCCCAAAATAAACCCTGCCTTAACACTGCGGATTAATGATAATGCCAGGTACGATATACAACAATTGAATATAGACCAGGGCCTGCAACAACAATGGGTTGGCTCCCTGTTTCAAGATAAAGATGGCTATTTGTGGATTGGTACCAGTGGCGGCGGGGTAAGCCGCTATGATGGTAAATCATTTGTTTTGTACAGAACTGATAATGGACTGTTGAGCAATGATGTGCGTTCAATTTTGCAAGACAGTAAAGGCAATTTCTGGTTTGGCCATATACGCAGCGGGGTAAGCCACTTTGATGGCAAAACCTTTACCACCTATAGCAAAACTGAAGGGCTTGCAGGAGACTGGGTTCGGAAAACCATAGAGGACAAGGCGGTTAATATTTGGTTTGCCACGAATGGCGGTGTAAGTAAATTGGAAACCTCAAATGGCAATATGGGTGGAATTTTAACCAATTATACCACTAATGAAGGGCTGTCTAATAATAATGTCTCATCTGTGGCAGAAGACAAGGCTGGCAACCTATGGTTTACTACTTTGGGAGGTGGCGTAAACAAATTTGACGGCAAGTCATTTATTCATTTTACTACAAAACAAGGGCTTGTAAACGATACGGTAAACTGTATCATGGAGGATAGAGCAGGTTCGCTTTGGTTTGGCACCAGGCGTGGAGTAAGTAAATTCAATAGTAACAGTTTGATTAATTTTCCTATTCAGATTTCCACAACCAATGGGCTTTCTGATAACGATGTTACCAATATTAAAGAAGACCAATTTGGTCATATCTGGTTTGGCACAAGAGGAAGTGGTGTATTCAACTATGATGGGAAACGATTCATTCATATTTCAGAAGAGGAAGGGCTTTCATTTAATTTTATTCCCCAAAATTGCATTTTGGAAGACAGGTCGGGGCAGCTTTGGATTGGTACAGCCGGTGCCGGATTGAACAAAATCAACACAAGCATTTTTCAACATTATACCAAGTCAGAAGGGCTTGCCGATAATTTTATCACTAATGCCTACAGAGATAATAAAGATAAACTATGGTTTAATTCAATTACATCCATCCATAAATATGATGAAGCCGGGCAAACGAAAAATATTATTCAATATCCAATTAGGTATTCTTTTGCAACTTATGAAGATAAGGAGGGGAATATGTGGTTTGGTACAACCGGTGGGTTAATAAAATATGATGGCAAGTCTTATTACCGTTTTGGAACGGCTGAAGGGATTTCCGCTCCTGATGTGCGGTCTATTTTGCAGGACAGCAGGGGGCAAATATGGTTTGGCGGAAATGGCGGAGGTATTACCCGTTACGAACCTGCAAAAGACGGCAAGCCGGCAGCTTTTTTTCATTATACCGAAAAAGAAGGCTTTATCAGCCGTGCTACAAATACCATAGTGGAAGATAAAAAAGGAAACTTATGGTTTACCAATGGTGTGGGTATTGGTGTAACTAAATATACCCCCGCAAAAGATGGACAGTCGGGCACTTTTGTAAACTATACCGCAGCCGAGGGACTACCCGGCGGTGTAACCAATATTTTGGAAGATAAAAATGGTTATCTCTGGTTTGCTGTAAGTAATGGGCTTATCCGGTATGAGCCATCTAAACAAGGCCATTCGGGAACCTTCACAAATTTTACCGCAGCACAAGGGTTAACCCTTAATAGTGGTGGGTCAATATTTGAAGATAGAGCAGGCGTTTTATGGATAACAACAAGAAATGGATTGAGCAAGTTTGATGGTAAAACATTTCTCAATTTTACTACAGCCGAAGGTTTATCCAATAATGTTTTAAGCCGGGTGGTAGAAGATAAGGAGGGCAATCTTTGGATTCCTACCTATGGCGGTGGTGTAAACAAAATGGTGAAGGATAGTTACAAACCTTCGCAGCAGCCACCGGTAGTATGCCTGCGGCAATTGTACATCAACGAAGCGGTGCCGGATTACCGCAATTCATCAGACAGCAGTATTCAAAAAATAAAATTTGACAGTGTTCAGTTGTATGAGAATTATCCCATCAACCCAAAAATTCCATCCAATCAAAATCACCTCAGCTTTCAATATGCTGCTATGGATTGGGCAGCACCTACTAAAATTAAATACAGCTTTCGTTTGCTGGGTTTGGATAATAAATGGAGCAACCCAACTACTGAAACCATGGCCGATTACCGCAACCTGCCCAATGGAAAATTCATTTTCCAGGTAAGGGCCATTGGCGAAAGCGGAGAATGGAGCAAAGCTTTTGAATACTCCTTTACCATACTGCCACCCTGGTGGAAAACCTGGTGGGCTTATACTATTTATGCATTACTGTTTTTGATTGCATTAAGAATTTTCAGCAAATGGAGGGAAAGAAAATTGCAAAAGGAGAAAGAAGAATTACAGCAAAAAGTAGAAGAAAGAACAAGTAAGTTGAAGCAATCTTTGGAAGATTTAAAATCAACGCAAAGTCAGTTGATACAATCAGAAAAAATGGCAAGTCTTGGTGAATTAACCGCAGGCATTGCCCATGAAATTCAAAACCCTTTAAATTTCGTCAATAATTTTTCGGAGGTTAATAAAGAATTGCTGGTAGAGATGAAAGATGAAATGGACAAAGGCATTATTATTGATGCCAAAGAAATTGCCAATGATGTAATTGCGAACGAAGAAAAAATAAATCACCACGGCAAAAGAGCCGATACTATTGTAAAAGGCATGTTGCAACACAGCCGCAGCAGCAGTGGGGTAAAAGAGCCAACAGATATCAATGCATTAGCCGATGAATATTTAAGATTGGCATATCATGGATTAAGGGCAAAGGATCCACGGGATGCTGCGCATAAATCATTTAATGCAACGATGAAAACGGATTTTGATGAAACCATTGGCAACATTAATATCATTCCGCAGGATATAGGAAGGGTTATTTTGAATTTAATAACGAATGCGTTTTATGTTGTGGATGAGAAAAAGAAATCAGGAATTGAAGGATATGAACCAACAGTTTCAGTAACTACAAAAAAAATCGGAAACCAGGTAGAAATAAAAGTTGCAGACAATGGCAATGGCATCCCTCAAAAAAATCTTGATAAAATATTTCAACCCTTCTTCACTACCAAACCAACCGGTCAAGGAACAGGTTTGGGATTGAGTTTGAGTTATGATATTGTAAAAGCACATGGAGGGGAGTTAAAGGTGGAGACGAAGGAAGGGGAAGGTTCAACTTTTATCATTCAATTACCAGCAACAAAAAATTGAGCATGAACAAAAAATTATGGCTGCTTTTAATAGTGGCTGGCGTTAGTAAATACGCATTAGCACAACAACCGCAATTCAATTTGCAGGTGGATGAAAAAATACACCACTTTGGCCCGGCTTACGGATTTACCCAAGATCAGCAGGGTTATATTTGGTTTAGCAGTTTTACAAAGGGGCTGATAAAATACGACGGTAAAACATTTAAAACTTTCCGGCACGAACCGGAGAACCCCAATTCCCCAGCAAGTAACTATATAGTTTCGCTGGCAACAGATTCATCTGGCAATATTTGGATGGCATGTGTCGGTAGTGGCCTCGATAGGTTTGACCCAGTTACCAATACTTTTACACATTTCAAAAACAATAAAGCCGACCCTAACAGTCTTATTACAGATTCTGTTCTAAGTGTTATGATTGATCATACCGGGAAACCCTGGATCTGCACTAATAAAGGACTGGAAACTTTCGATACCAAAACTGGCAAGTTTATCCATATTCAAAAGAAAATAGATAATAAACCAACCGATATTGATCCCGGCGTTTTTGTAGTGTACGAAGATAAAAAAGGTAGTATCTGGTTTTCTTCCGGTAATCTTATTGCAGGGCTAACCAGTGATTTTGGCGGACTCTTCCGGCTGGATCCATCTACGGGCAAACAAACGTTTTACAAAGCAGATTCATTAAACGCTGAGCGCCTTATCAATCCTTACGTTTCTGCAATTTTTGAAGATAGCAAGGGGAATTTTTGGGTGGGTACTGTTAGAAATGGTCTGCATACACTCAACAGGGAAACCGGCAAGTTTACAAGGCATCTGTACGATCCTTTACAGCCTGGTAAATTGAGCGGGCCACCAATCAGTAAAACGGATACTACAGATGCCATCAGTTTTATACGGGAAGACCATGCCGGGAAGCTTTGGATAGGGTCCTTTGAAAATGGCGTCAATTGGTATGATCCTACAACCCAGCGGTCGCATCACTACGGATTAGTGAAAGACAAAAAAAACAATGCTGTATTTGCAAAAGATACGCTTGCTGGTTTTAAAGATGATGGTGCAGTACGCATCCTAATTGCAGCAGATAATTCAACATGGATTACCACCCAGTCTGGCAATATTTACACGGTATCTTATGGCAGAAAAACAATCCCGTATTTCCCTAACAAAAAAGCTGTCAATTCATTTCACCTTGAGCCCAATGGCAATATACTCTGGTTCGGTACCGAATCAGGACTTGTACGAAAAGACCTCAGTGCAAATTCATTTAAAGTATGGGTGCATGATCCTAAAAATCCCAAAAGCCTAAACAATAATTCTGTAGTAGCTATTAAGGCTGACGAAAACGGTAAGCTATACATTGGTACACATACTGGTGGGCTTGATCTGCTTGATCCGCTGACAGGAGCGTTTGCACATATCAAACCTGCTGATGCAAAGCCCGGTTCAACTATGGACTCAATTCATACAATTTTTATTGAGAACAATCGCTACCTGTGGCTGGGTGGTGAACAAGGATTGGCAAGGGTTGACCGCTCCACCAATAATTTTACTGTTTATCGTTTTAATAAAGAGAATGAGAAAGGGATTGTGGGCAATACAGTATATAGCATAGCTAAAGATAAAAAGAACAATCTATGGTTTGCCAATTTTGGAGGGCTTGATAAGTTTATCAGCGACAGCAATGCTTTCAGGCACTATCTAAAAGGGTACATTATAAGAGCTGTATTAGTTGATGCAAAAGGAATAGTATGGGCAGGCACGGATGTTGGGTTGTATAAATACGATGAAGCCAAAGACCAATTCGTTCAATTTAATTCGGCCCTTTTTTCTATGGGTATAGAAACAATATTAAATATTTTGGAAGACGATCAGCTTAGTCTTTGGATAACGACAGCTAATGGCATATTGAAGATAAGTGCTAACCGGGAACGCATTCAACTTTTTAATGCGGACTATGGCATCTTGTCTTCCAACTGGAACTGGCTCAATAACTACAAGGCAACCGACGGCCGTTTATTTATTGGTGGTAGCAATGGCTATTATATGTTTAAACCTGAAGAAATTAACGTAAGCAACCCGGCACCAGTATTAAATTTCTCCCAACTCGTCGTAGGCGGGAAAGAAATATTTGCAGGCGCCGAAGGAATTCTTTCAGGCCCTATTTGGAAGACGGAAAAGATAAGCCTGGCCTATAACCAAAATTCATTTTCGGTTGATTTTGTTGCGGTCAGTTACAATGCTGCCGAAGCCATCAAGTACCAATATCAACTCGAAAATTTTGACATTAGCTGGAATAATTTAGGAACCGATCACAAAGCATCCTTTTTCAATGTTCCGCCGGGTAGTTATATACTCCGTGTAAGAGCTATCAACAGCGAAGGAACGATAACAGAAAAAACACTGTCCGTCATTATATCTCCCCCCTGGTGGAAAACCTGGTGGGCTTACAGCTTTTATGCTTTGTTAGTTATCCTGTTGGGGTATTTAATTTACCGATACCAAAAGAATTACATCGTAAAAAAAGAACGGGAACGAACACAGCAAAAAGAACTGGCTCAGGCAAAAGAAATTGAGAAAGCTTATACCGAATTAAAGGCCACACAGGCACAGCTCATCCAATCAGAAAAAATGGCCAGCTTGGGAGAACTCACCGCAGGCATTGCTCATGAAATTCAAAATCCGTTAAACTTTGTTAATAATTTTTCAGAAGTGAATAAGGAATTGCTTGTGGAAATGAAAGATGAAATTAAGAAAGGGAATATTGATGAAGTAAATGCTTTAGCGGATGATGTAATTGCCAATGAAGAAAAAATAAACCATCACGGCAAAAGAGCTGATGCCATTGTAAAGGGTATGTTGCAACACAGCCGTAGTACAAACAATGCAACAAAAGAACCAACTGATATCAATGCATTAGCTGATGAATATTTACGGTTGGCTTATCATGGGTTAAGGGCAAAGGATAAAACCTTCAATGCCACCATGAAAACGGATTTTGATGAAACGATTGGTAACATCAATATTATTCCGCAGGATATTGGAAGAGTTATTTTAAATTTAATAACGAATGCATTTTATGCAGTGTCCGCCAAAGCTTTGGCGGCGGCGGATGGTGATTACCAGCCAACTGTTGAAGTAAGTACAAAGAAAATCAATGGTAAAATAGAAATAAAAGTATCTGACAATGGAGGTGGGATCCCTCAAAAAATATTCGACAAAATCTTTCAACCCTTCTTTACCACCAAGCCCACCGGGCAGGGAACAGGTTTAGGATTGAGTTTGAGTTATGATATTGTAAAAGCACATGGTGGTGAGTTGAAGGTGCAAACAAAAGAAGGAGAAGGAAGTGAGTTTGTTATTTCATTGCCTGTTGTCTGAATTTGAAAGCCTTCAAAAAGTAATTTTAATAAATTTTGATGTAATTCAAACAAGATATATATCCAATAACAACAGTATATTTGTAGCAGTGGGTATTTAACCAACATTCCTATTTCATACTTATTTATGAGCGGTACTTTTATAATTTTGATTATTTTATTTAGTTATTTGCAAAAATTACTTAGGACTAAAATTGAGTTGCCCAAATGGCACACTGCTTTCCGATATGGCTTAATCTTTTCTATTGCGTTACTATGTGTTGAAGTGATATTTCCAAAAACACGCCCTGCCTTATTGTGGGTTGGTCAGGTAATGATTTTTGTTGTGTTGTTTAAAGGGATTACTGATGTGCAACTCAAAAACGCAAAGCCACTCATGTTTGCAATTCTTCCTTTAGCAATTGTAGATGCAATTGATGATATACTTCAACAAGTTTTACCAGCGTGGCACAAGGAAATTGACAACATTTTTGGGATAGCGGGTATATTTAGCTTTATATGGATGGTTGCAATGCTTATTATTAATAGCAAACAAAGAAAAGCATTAGAAAAAGAAAGGCTAAAAGCCCTGGAAAAAGAAAAAGAATTTCAGCTATCCGAAAAAATGAAAGCAGCATTGGCTATTCAAGTAGAAGAAAGAACCGCAGAACTAAACGAGCAAAAAAATGATCTACTTCATGCACTAGATGAGCTAAGAACAACCCAAGCACAGTTAATACAATCCGAAAAAATGGCAAGTCTTGGAGAACTTACTGCCGGCATAGCCCACGAAATTCAAAACCCATTAAATTTTGTCAATAATTTTTCGGAAATAAGCAATGAATTGTTGACCGAAATGGTGGATGAAATCAATAAAGGAAATACAGACGAAGCAAAAGATATAGTAAAAGATGTACAACAGAATTTAGAAAAAATATTGCATCATGGTAAACGTGCCGATTCTATTGTAAAAGGAATGCTGCAACACAGCAGAAGTAACAATAATGCAAAAAAGGAACCTACCAATATAAATGCATTGGCTGATGAATACCTAAGATTGGCTTATCATGGATTGAGGGCAAAGGATAAATCGTTTAATGCAACTTTAAAAACGGATTTTGATGCATCTATTGGAAATATAAATATCATTCCACAAGACATTGGTAGGGTAATTTTAAATTTATTGACCAACGCTTTTTATGTAACACAACAAAAAGCCGAGTCAAAAAACCAGCCAGCCTTACAACAATATGAACCTACCGTATCTGTAAGTACAAAAACTGTAGGCGACATGATAGAAATAAAAGTTGCAGATAATGGAAATGGCATTCCGCAAAATCTAATTGATAAGATATTTCAACCATTTTTTACTACCAAACCAACAGGGAAAGGTACCGGTTTAGGCTTATCTTTGAGTTACGATATTGTGAAAGCACACAACGGCAATTTATCGGTGGATACCAAAGAAAATATAGGTACAACGTTTACAATTACACTACCAAAATAAAATATTAAACATGAAAATATTAGTAGTAGACGATGAAAGAGATGTACAAACGTTGTTTGAACAAAGATTTCGCAAAGAAATAAAAATGGCGGAGGTAAATTTTGTATTCGCATTTTCTGGAGAGGAAGCATTAGACTATTTGAATAGCCATGACCACGAAGCTGTATTAATTTTAAGTGATATTAATATGCCTGGCATGAGTGGGTTACAATTATTAGAAAAAATAAAGCAGCAGTACAATACGCCCCCACCCATCGTTATGATGATAACTGCCTACGGAGACCCCGAAAATTATGATATGGCTAAAGCATTAGGTGCAGATGATTTTTTAACCAAGCCTGTAGATTTTGTTGCTTTAAAAGACAAATTAAAACACATCATTACATGACAAAATTTTTAGTTGCCGATGACGAGGCAGATTTAGAAACTTTGATTACGCAAAAATTCAGGCAAAAAATAAGAGAGCAACAATACAATTTTTTGTTTGCTGCAAACGGAGTAGAAGCACTTAAAATAATTGCCGAAAATCCGGATATTGATATTGTATTAAGTGATATCAATATGCCCGAAATGGATGGGCTTACATTGTTATCGAGGCTTAGCGAATCAAGTCCATTGATGAAAACTGTGATGGTATCGGCCTATGGCGATATGGATAATATTCGGGTGGCCATGAACCGAGGCGCTTTCGATTTTGTTACCAAGCCTATTAATTTTGAAGATCTTTCCTTAACAATAGAAAAAACAATAACACATGTTCTACAATTAAAAAGTACTATTCAAGCAATTAAGGAAAACAACATTTTAAAGATGTATGTAGATGAAACCGTTTTAAATTTTATGGGTGGTCGAGAATTTGAGTCGGCGTTAATGGCCAATGAAAGCATAGAAGCAACGGTAGTATTTATTGATATTTGCAGTTTTACCTCTATCAGCGAAACGGAGGCTCCTGATACAGTTGTTAAACTATTAAACAGTTATTTTGAAGTAATTGTAAAAGAAATCATTGACCAAAATGGCTATATCGATAAATTTATTGGCGATGCTGTAATGGCGGTTTTTAAAGGAGAATTTCATTTAGACAGGGCTATTGATGCATGCCTTGCTGTAAGAAAAGAAATTGAAAAATTACCTTCATTAACCAATTCAACTTCATTTGACCCTAAAGTATCCATTGGAATTAATTTTGGCGAAATGGTATCCGGAAATATTGGTTCTGCAAAACTAAAAAGACTAGACTATACCGTTATTGGCGATACGGTAAATGTGGCCCAGCGCCTTCAATCTGCTGCAAAAGCAAACCAGATAGTTATCAATGAAAGGGCTTATGAGCAAGTGAAAAAATCATTTAATTGCAAAGAAATTGATGAAGTCGTATTGAAAAACAAATCTGCACCGGTTAAGATTTATGAGGTATTGGATTAGCGATTGGCTTAGGATTAAGTTGCTATCCTTTGTAATAATGACGAACTAAAATTTACGAGCTACTGCACAAGCATACAAATATTTACGAAACTACCCCAGCACAGTGCGGAACGACTGGGTACATGATGCTATGAGCTCCTATGCACGCAGCACATAAACTTTTCTTAGACAAATCAAAATCTATATTTCAATTTATGCAATACCAAGCGTAAATTCTCAACAATGTTTGCTTCATTCTTTAGAGTGCCACGAAACGAGGTTGAGGGAATCCGATAAGATGCTTTCCGCATTGTGTACCTATTATTAATAAAGTATTGTTAGGTTGAATCCTGGGCTTACCGTAAAATTAACATCGGGATCTATTTTCATGGACCTTATAGTGGTATTCGAACTTAGTGTTACAGGCCCACTGCTGATAACAACATCTGTATTGCTATCCGGTATCGTTCCACAACTCCAGTTGCCAGGTTGCTCCCAAGAAGAATTCACCGCCCCCGTCCAGCGGTTTACAAATTTTATGGTAGTAGTCTTGCTGTAAGTTCCGCTAACAAGACAGCGGTATTTATAGCCATACCATGACGAAGGAATATTAACAAGGTTGAGCGCAACCGTATTCACGCCTGAATAATTTGTGCCATTAAAGATATTTGTAAAACCACTGCCGGTATTCACCTGCCATTGATAAGAACCGCCAGTGATATTCGACCGGATGGTTTTATTACCATTAGGACATAGTTCAGCATCAGATCCATTTTGATTGATGTAAACGTAGATTGCAGAACTTGGATATTCATCTATAATTAAAATATCAGGCTTGGCATCACCGTCCAGGTCTCCAACAGCGGAAGCGATCGCAACTACAGGATTGCCAATTAGGTACGGAATCTTCGGAGCCATAGATAAATTTCCTGCTGTGCTGGTATTTTTCAGGATCGTAAAAAATTTATTGCTATTTGTTGTAACGATATCTGGTTTATTGTCCCCGTCAAGGTCGCTAATACTGATATTGTCAGGAAAATACATTGGATAAGCCATCGCTGTGTCAAAAACAATGTTACCGGGACTGCTAAGGTTCCTACCGATAACAAGAGCTGAGTCCTGCGCTAGCACGGTGGATCCAAAATAACTACCGGCCGCCACAATGATATCTTTTTTGCCATCCGAATCAAGGTCGGCCGTTGTTATGTATGTGCTACGCCTTCCTGCGTTGTATCCCGCTACCTGCACTAGGCTGATAGTACCAGTACTACTGTTATTCCTGAAAATGGCAACCTGGTTGCTCACTGTACTGGTTGCCAGTACATCAGGCTTGTCGTCGCCGTCTACATCTGATATGCATACACTCGTTGCACCACCACCGGGGATGGGAATGAATTGCCTATTTATAAAAGAGATCGTAGTGCCCGAACATGCATTCTTAAACACATAGAACCCTGCGTCGCCATTTGCCACAGCAAAATCAGGTTTGCCATCACCATCCAGATCACCAATGCTTACCTGGCTTGGATAAAGTCCTGCATTGATACTTACCGGGGCGGCAAAGGATATTGTTCCCGGCGTACTTGTATTTCTAAAAAGATCTACAGCCGCATAATTTCCTAAAAAGACATTGAAGACTTGATTGGTTACTGATACATCCAGTTTGCCATCACTGTTAAAATCACCGATAGAAATGCCTAAAGAAAAGCTGCCGGTTGTTTTAAACGATTTACCATTTGCAAAAGAAATAACGCCATTTACCGTGGTATTTCGATATACTGCAAAACTGTCACGATATATTACATCACTCAATGAGGTTTTATGAGCGGAGGTAATAATATCTGACAACCCATCGCCATCTATATCAGCCAGGCTAATATCATATAATAAATTCTGGTAGCCGTCAACCAGGCTCATCTTTTTAATAAAAGTATTCAGTGTAATATCTCCATCTGGAAATGTGGTATTGAAAGCTTGCTTTGAAAAAATGGTATAGCCGTTTGTAGTAACCGATATGGGCTGGTAAGTTGCCCCGACAGGAACAGTAACAAAAAGGGTGGTTGCCGTAGCACTATTCACAACAGCTTTTACTGCCCCGAAATAAACAATATTATTTGCAGGCGTTGTACTGAAATTTGTTCCGTTAATCTTTACAACCTGCCCTACCGGCCCTGACAGTGGAATAAAAGAATTTATGGTAGGAGCAGTGGTGTATACAAAACCAGGCTGGGATACAGAACCTGCTGGACTGCTGATTACTACATTGCCCGAAGCACCTGTACTCACCATAGCTTTTATACTCGTAGATGAAACAATATTAAATGAAGTAGCAGGAACACCCCCAAAACTAACAGCATTAACAGAAGATAAATTAGTGCCGGTAATGGTCACTTCATATCCGTTGCCGGCAGATGTTGGGTTGAACGATGAAAAGGTAGGCGGATCATTGGTTTTATTTTTAAAAAATGCGATCGCATTTATCTGACGCTCCAATGTAATGATATCTGGTAGCCCTGTATTACGGAGATCTGCAACGGCCAATTGAAAATTTCTGGCTCCTGTATAATAATTTACTCCCGCATCAAAAGATAAACTGCCATTGCCGGTATTACGGAATACGGTTACATTATAAGAGTTATTAAACTGGGGACAAACAACATCCAGCTTTCCATCCCCGTTCATATCTGCCAACTTCAGGCCCCATGGGTTATTGACTGTTAGATTTAGCGGAGCGGCAAAAGAAATGTTTCCCCCACTGCTGTTGTTCTTGAGTATAACGATTGCATTTTCATAATAACCTGACACAGCTATCTCTGGCTTATTGTCGCCATCTAGGTCTGCCGCTTCAACAGCAAATCCAACGTTAACAATCCCAACGTTTTGGGCCGGATCAAAAGAAATGTTTCCTGTACTGCTGGTATTATTCAAGACGAAAACCAGGCTGTTGCCATCCATAACAATAACATCAGGTTTACCATTTGCATTCAAATCACGCAGGATCACATCCACGGGGGATTGTCCTGCAGAAAATGAAAATCTATCATTAAATGAGATAATCCCTCCAGAAGAAGTATTACTGAATACAAAAATGCCTGTAGAAGTTGTAGAAATTATATCCGGTTTACCATCTCCGTCCACATCCCCCACGTTCACCCTGTTGGCTGTTTGAGCAGCAAAACGTATGGCCGGAGCAAATGAAATAAATCCTGGGCTGCTCTGGTTTTTATAAACGGAAATGGAATCCGCACCACCGTAGTAGCTACCTGCAATAATATCAATCAGTCCATCGCCATCTACATCGCCGAGGGCCACAGAATATGCAGCTAAAATGTTATTAATGTCTGTGCTTGCTGCAAAACTTATAGTGGAAGTTGTACTGGTATTTTTATAAATAGAAACCAAATTGTTCGCATTGATTGCAACAAAATCTATTTTACCGTCAATGTCAAGGTCCCCCACTGCTAAATCAGTAGGACTTCCGGACGTGGTGATGTTGGGCACCGACCCAAATGAATTGCCGGTAAAAGGACCATTGCCGCCCGTAAAAGTTGTAATGAATGGTGCTTCTGAATAGCCCGTTAAACCTCCTGTTGTTACGGAAACTGGAACGTGCGGACTTATACCGTATGGAACTAAAACAGTAATAGCGTTCGGATCTGCCGCCGTCACTGTTGCTCTTATCCCTCCAAAATTTACAATATTAGCAGAAGCTGTTCCATTAAAACCTGTACCGGAAATAACAACGCTGGTGCCAACAGGGCCGCTAGCTGGTGTAAGTGTAGAAATAACTGGTTGAGCTAGTGTGCCGAGGCATGTAAAAAGATATGTGCACAGAAAAAAAACAACATTCTTTTTAAAAGAATTCACGAAAAATGTAGCAACCATTGAGTGTTAGCTTTTACTTGTAAAAATAATAAATACTTTTAATAAAACCCTCTTTGCGATTGTTCATTTCGATGATACGCTAAATAAGTTTTGCAGTCGTGAGACAAGAACATACTCGGAAGCCGCATTCGTGAGACAGGTAGGCAGGCGGAAGCTTAAAATTGTACTCCGCTGGTAACCGACCGAGCCGTGGCGGAGATGCTAGCGAAGAACTTGGCGGTGCAGCAACTGAGGCAAAAATTGGAGAGCGAATTTGACTGGATGATGGGTGTGGTTTAGTACCTTCACATAACAACGCTGGTAAACTTTTTTAAATATTCCTCTTATTATAACTAGATGAAAATAAAAATAAAAACCTGGCTTTGGCAGGCTCCATTAGGTTTGGTGCTGTTAGGTGCAGGCTTATCTATGGCCATTGATGCAGGATCCTGTAAAGCCAATGGGCAACCTTGGTTTTGGTATGGGGGTTTTGCGCTGGTAGTTTTTAACGCAGGCCTTTGTGTGTTTGGCGGGGCCGTGATAAAACGTGTAAAAGATGAAATTAAAAAATAGGTGCTTAATTAAAATAAGAAGCATCTCTCCGCAACGTTGCGTTTTTCACGCAAAGTTCACTATGCACTACCGCTTAATAAAAAATCAATAAAATTCCCCAGCTCAGCTTGGCCCTGATCCCGACAAACATACGGGACACGGAGGCAGCTTTAGCTGATGCACATATAAACTTTACAGTATAAAACCTTTTGGGCGCATTACTATCTCCAAGAGTGGGGAAGAAGTAAAATTATTAGCATACGCCGCTGGTCACCAAGCAGCGGCGGAAAAGTATAAAAATTGAAGTATAAAAGAAGCAACCGTGAAACAATGCCTATCTCCCAATCTTCTTTTCCACCTCTGCAATGGCATTTACCGTTTTAATAACTGAATCGGGCGTTACAGAAATACTGTCTATACCAAGCTCCACTAAAAACTGTGCAAAGTCTGGAAAGTCGCTTGGGCCTTGCCCGCAGATACCCACTTTTACGCCTGCTTTTTTTGCGGTATGTATGAGCATTTCCAGCATCTTTTTTACAGCAGGGTTTCTTTCATCGTATAAATGGGCTACCAAAGAAGAATCTCTGTCGAGCCCCAAAGTAAGCTGTGTTAAATCATTGCTGCCAATGGAAAAGCCATCAATATGTTTGGCAAATTCTTCCGCCAATATAATGTTTGAAGGAATTTCTGCCATTAAAAATAATTCCAGTTTATTCTCTCCTCTTTTCAATCCATATTCATTCATCACATCGGTTACTTTGTGTAGTTCTTCCACCGTTCTGCAAAAAGGTATCATCACTACCACATTGCTTAAGCCAATTACATCCCTCACTTTTTAATGGCTTTACATTCCAATGCAAATGCAGGTTTGTAAATT
>JANMGS010000265.1:0-1861 GCA_031374745.1 Ferruginibacter sp.
CATTTGCAGACGAACTTAATAAAACCGTTTTAACTATGCCTTCTGCTTCTACAGTATCAATAGTATTTACAAATTTGCCAGCTACAAAGCCAAGCCCTTTGTTTATTGGATGGTTTCCTTTGGATTCCATTACAGGAAAATAATTCCAAGGCAGCAATTCAAATTGTCCATTCCCACTCACATCAAATGGTAGATAATCACATTGGAGATCCATTAATAAATCTGCATTTATTCGTGCACCATAATTAAACAACAGGTCATTTAGTTGCAATTGTCTATCAAATGCAGTTATCGTATTTATATTTTGTAGGCTATCTTCTTCTGCATTTAAGCGGTCTGCAAAAACGATAAGTTTGCCATCATTCATTATGTATTGATCTAGCTTTAATTTTTCTTCGTCTGTAAATCCTTTCGTTGGCTTTACTATTATCAATGCTTTAAATGCTGCAGGAATAAATTTTGGAGAACTTAAATCGAAAGTGAAAAGTTGGTAATCTTTTCTTAATACATTTTCTGTTAAGTCATAGGTATCGTATCCCACTGGTTCGCCATTTCCAACAGCATATCCAATGATGGGTTTTTCATTTTGTGTTATTTTAGCAATGGCATCTGCAAATCTGTATTCAAGCAAGGCCTCGGCACTATTCAATTCTGAAAAATTAATCAATGGCGTTTTGCCCTTGTATATTTCTACTGCCTGGGCTTTGTCTTTGTAATGTACCCATGCGTATGGGTAAACAAATTGTTGTTGTTGTCCTTCTTTTACCTGGCTAGTAAGATTGATAGGATAAAGTCCTAGGGCACTTAATGTATCTGCATATTTTATTTCGGTAGAGGGTATTGTTTCTTCTGGGCTTATAAAATTAAATATTATTTTATTGCCAGCTATTTCTCTAAATTCCCCTAATAAGTCATTGGTAGAAGAAGATAGTTGCTTAAAACCTGAAGGAAAGTTTCCTTTTAGAAATACATCTATCGTTATGGGCTCGTCTATTTTTTTTAATAATGTTTTTGTAGCACTGCTTAGCGTAAATCGGTTTTCGTTTGTAAGGTCTATACGGGCATGAAAAGTGGATGCAGCCCAATTAAGCGTTACTAGCAGGACCAACACAAGGGGCAACCAAAATTTATTATTTATTATTTTTTTAATCATTATTTTCTACCAATATTTTTTATCGTTATCAATAATGAAAACAAGATGACGCTAAGAAAATAAACAATATCTCTTGTATCTAAAACGCCCCTGCTTATACTTTTGTAATGAAAATCTATACCCAGCATTTCTATATAATAATCTGCTCCATTTATAAAAAATGGAATTTTGCTTATGGCATTGAACCCAAAATATAAAATGAGGCAAACCAAACCGCTTATTAAAAATGCAACAACTGCATTTTGAGTAAAGCTGCTACAACATAAACTCACCGCTGCAAATACGGCCGATAATAAATACAATCCAATATAACTGCCGGTTATGCCACCAGTATCTATATTGCCTTGGGTACTCAACGTTTTTATGCATACTATATAAATAAAAGTAGGTAGAATGACGATAAGTAACACTACTAAAATGGCTACATATTTACCCCATATTATTTGCCAGGCGGTCAATGGTTTTGTTTGTAATATTTCAAATGTGCCTGTTTTATATTCTTCCGAAATAGCGTGCATTGTAATGGCAGGCACCAAAAATAACAGCACCCAAGGCGCAAGCTCAAAAAACTTGTCGAGCGTGGCGTAATTATTTTCTAAAATGCTGCTTTGTGGTAAAACAAAAAGGAATACACCACATACCAGCATAAATAATACGATGGCAATATAACCTGTGAGGTTACTAAAAAACCTGTTTAACTCTTTTTTG
>JANMGS010000329.1:0-2185 GCA_031374745.1 Ferruginibacter sp.
GGGTTGGATGCTGCAGCATGGCGTTATTTTGGGAGAAGTGCAGATAAATTGAGTTGGGCAGAAACAGCCATGCTTGCGGTGCTTCCAAATGCACCATCGCTTGTACATCCTGGGAAAAACAGGGAAACATTGTTACAAAAAAGAAATGCTTTGTTGGATAAATTAGTAGCTGCAAATAAAATTTCAAAAGAAGAATGCGCATTAGCCAAACAAGAAACATTGCCAAACAAGCCATTGCCTTTGCCACAGAACGCACCACACCTTTTACAACGATTTAGGTTCGAAAATAAAATGGGTATAACAAAAATACGCTCCACTTTAAATGGAACATTGCAATTAAATGTAAATGACATTGTATTGCGCCAGCAGCAAGTGTTAAAGAGCAATGGTATCAACAATATGTGTGCATTGGTACTCGATGTAGAAACGGGAAATACGTTGGCTTATGTAGGAAATATTTTTCAGCCACAAAATAAGAATTTGGAAAGTGATGTAGATGTTATCAATGCGCCACGTAGCCCAGGCAGTGCATTAAAACCCATTTTGTATGCAGCTATGTTAAGCGATGGTGGTGTATTGCCCAATAGTTTGGTGCCCGATGTGCCTACACAAATTGGCGGCTATACACCACAAAATTTCGATTTGGAATATGACGGTGCTGTGCCAGCAAACAAAGCACTAAGCAGAAGTTTAAATATACCTGCTGTAAAATTATTGCAGCAATACAAATACCAACGTTTTTACGAAACCTTGCAGCAATGTGGCATCAACACGCTTAACAATCCTGCAAATTTTTATGGGCTTAGTCTCATCCTAGGTGGTTGCGAAGTAAAAATGTGGGAGCTTGCGGGTTTGTACGCTTCTTTTGCCAGAACCTTGAACCATCAGAAAAAAAATAAAGGGATTTTAGACAAAAATGATTTTCATCCTCCATTTTATAAAGTTGCTCAATCAGCCAATCAACAAAAAACGCAATCATCAATTCCTTTAGATGCTACTTCTATATACTTCACTTTTCAAGCCATGCAAGAAGTAATGCGCCCAGGAGAAGAAGGCTTATGGCAACAATTTTCTTCCTCCAAAAAAATAGCATGGAAAACGGGTACTAGTTTTGGTTTTAGAGATGGGTGGGCTATTGGAGTAACCCCAAAATATGTGGTAGCGGTATGGGCTGGTAATACAACTGGAGAAGGCCGTGCAGGACTTATAGGTATTCAAACAGCTGCTCCTGCTATGTTTGACATATTTAGATTGTTACCACAGTCTGATTGGTTTGCAAAGCCTACGTACAACTATGTGTATGCACCCGTATGCAGGCAAACCGGCTTTAGAGCTAATGTAGATTGCGCAGATATAGATACACTCATGATGCCAGCAAATGCATTACGCTCGCCACTTTGCCCTTACCATAAAATTATTCAGTTAGACGCTACAGGAAATTATCAGGTAAATGAAAGTTGCGAAAGCCCTGCAAATATGCTACACAAGAGTTGGTTTATTTTGCCACCTACTATGGAGTTTTATTATAAGCTTCGCAATGCAGATTACAAGGTTTTGCCCCCATTTAAAGAAGGATGTCAAACCTTTGCCACACAAAAATTAATGGAGCTAGTGTACCCACAAAGCGATGCTAAAATTTATGTACCTAAAGAAATGAATGGAGAAAAAGGTAAAACTATTTTTACAGCGGCACATCGCAACAGCGAAGCCAAAATTTATTGGACACTCGATAATACATATGCAGGTACAACACAACATTACCACCAGCTTGCATTAAGCCCTGGCAAAGGCCCACATTTGATTACTATAACAGATGAGTTGGGTAATTCTGTTACGAAGAAGTTTGAGATTTTAGATGATAATAAGTAAAAGGAAACTAATTGGCAGTTTGATACTCAAACATCTTTATATATTTTTTATGTCCGGTTTCGAAACTTATTTTTTCTTTTTTTAAAATGAAGTTATTGTCTGTCATTAATTGTTTAAAGGCGATTTCAGTAAAGAAAGGGTAATTGCAATGCCTTTCTTTTTTTTGCGGTTTATACACTAAAATTTCTTCAATAAATAACGAGCCACCTTTTTGCAAAATTCTTTTTATTTCATTTAGCATTGTTTGCCTATCAGACAATTCATGTATTACATCAAACATCAAAACCTTATTAAAACTTGAAGCTGGTAAATTGGT
>JANMGS010000340.1:0-3035 GCA_031374745.1 Ferruginibacter sp.
GACTCAAAAGGTTTTTTGTATAAGCTTGAAGAAACAATACATAAAAGGATAAATGAAAACGATGAAAATTCATATACAAATAAACTATACAAAGCTGGCATAAACAAAGTAGCACAAAAAGTAGGCGAAGAAGCTGTTGAATTGGTTATAGAAGCAAAAGATAACAACGACGAACTATTCAAAAATGAAGCTGCTGACTTGTTGTATCATTTTCTGATTTTATTGAAAGCTAAAAATGTACGATTGGAAGATGTTGAAAAAATTTTAAAAGAACGAGTAAAATGAAAGGAATTTTAATTTTTGCAATGATGCTTACATCTACTCTAGTAAATGCACAAACATATTTCCCAAATAAGTGTATAGGCAATTGGAAGGGTGTTATGAAAATATATGCCAAAGGCGTTTTAAAAGATACCGTAACTGTATTACTGTCTATACAAAAGCAAACAGATACTTCTTGGAATTGGAAGACAAGATATATTTCTACAAAAATGCCTGTTACCAAAAATTACACGCTTCGTTTAATAGATAAAACGAATGGCATTTATGTTACAGATGAAGGAGATGGTATAGAATTAAAAGATTATTTGTTTGATGATAAATTGTACAGTGTTTTTGAAACAGAAGGTATTTTACTCACATCCTATTATCAATTAATAGGCAAACAACTAACATTCGAAGTCACATCTGGCAAAAAGATAGTAGGAGATGCTAAAGAAGTGGTAAATTATTCAGTAAACAACGTTCAGAAAGTTGTTTTCAAAAAAATAAAATAACTTCACTTCTAAAAAGTATATATGAAAAAAATACTTGTACTTAGCGTATGCTTATTTATGGTTATAAGCTGTATTGCCCAATCCAATACCTACAAAGTTGTTGTAAAATTTGGCAGCATGTGTTGTGGCGTACCAAGTAATAAGCCATTGCTTGATTATATTGTAGCCTTTAAAAAGAAAAATAAAATAAAGAAAATAACTTATGATAGTATAGGCCCCATGGGTAAAGAGGGCGAGTACAATATGGCTTTTACGCTAAAGGAATTGAAGAAAAAACAAGTAGCTATGTTTGTGAAAGAAGTAACAACACTTGCAACAACTATGAAAGAACAAGGTTATACCAATGTAGAAGAAAATGTTGAAATAGATAAGACATCATTAGGAAGAGCAACCATTCAAAAAAAGAAATTATAAAAAAAGCAGGAATAAATCCTGCTTTTTTTTGCTATATATTTTATTTATTTGAAAATCTTATCAAAGAAAACTTTCATTTCATTAAAAGATGCTGTATCTGCAGCGGCATTATAAGCTACAGGTATACTATATTTTTTCCCTTTTTCTGTTGCGGCTGGGTTTGAAAAAGCATGTGTAGCTCCGTCGTAACTTTTAAAAGTATAACTGGCACCAACAGAATCCATTTGCTTTTTAAATGTTGCAACCTCTGCGGGCAAAACAAATTTATCGTCGTTACCGTGACATACCAACACATCTGCTTTCAGCAAATTTTTATCGAGCTTGTTACCAATAAGGTTACCATGAAAACTCACCACTCCTTTTAATGGTTCCCCTGCCCTAGCCATATTGAGAACCATTGCGCCTCCAAAACAATAGCCGATAGCTGCCACTTTATTTGTATCTGCAAATTTGTATGTTCTAATTTTTGCAAAAGCTGCATCAAATCTCCCTTTGGCAAGTGTAGCACTCGTATAAAACGGGGTAGCCAATTTCCCTGCTTCATCAGGTGTTTCTGCGGTTTTACCCTCACCATACATATCTACAGCAAAAGCTACATACCCTAAAGCTGCCAATTGCTTAGCACGCCCACGTGTATAATCACCAATTCCCCACCATTCTGGTAAAATGAGTACGACAGGTTTAGAAACAGTTGTATCGTCGTTGTATGCTATAAAACCTTTCATGGTTATGCCATCTCCCATGTAATCTACATTTTCTGTTTGCATCGTTACTTTATTTGTATTGGTTGCTTCTGTAGTGGCAGGTTTATCCGTATTCTTTTCTTCACTATTGTTGCAAGACGAGATGAGCAATGCAAAAATTGCTATACTAAGTAGTTTGTTGTACATCGTTTTAAATTTTATATTTATTTAGTAAAATTAAGCTATTAATTCAAATGCTGGTTTGTATAAATTCCAAAATGCATCAAGCGCTATCATATTTTTCTTTAAAAATGCGATAATACTTGGCCAATCAGATTCTTTAAAAATGTTTTTATTTTTTAATTCGAGATAAATAATGGAAACAGATTTATAATCTTTAGAAATAAAATTCTCTCTCATTTCCCATTCATTTCCTGCTATTTCTTCAAATTGCTTTACAAAGCTACGAAAGGTTTGATAATAGAGATGTTCTACTATTTTGTCTGGCAAAAATATTTCTACATAGATAGAAGCAACTTCTTTGTTGGCGTCCATTTTAAAAAAAATTCCTTTTATGCCGGTCTTATAATTTATCCAGTTTACTTTTTCTCCACTAGCCGATGGTACAGGAGACATGTACTTACCAAAGCTTGTCCAAAATTTTTGTTTAACTCCAGATGCTTCTGCTTTTGTGTACATTCTTAAAAATTAAAAATAGTTATATAATTTAATTTGACGTTACAAATTCTGGTCTTCTGATAAAACTACTGTTGTACCTAAACCTAAGTTTTGTACTGAATTCTATTTTCCAATTTTTAATACCATCATTCACCCTAGGAAAAAAATAGCCTTTTAGCTCAATTGTTCCAAAGGTCAAATTTTCATTTCTTGTCCTTACACCTCCGCCTATAGCAGTAAAACCTTTTGTTTTTACTGTGTGCTCCAATAAAGGCTTTACCAAACTAAGATCGGAAAAGATAAAGGGTGCAAATCTAAACCCAAGCACTTTTTTTAGATTATAAAAAACAGATTCAAATTTTATAGTAGACCTTGTATCAGCATTAATACCATTGTTATTTAAATAAGGTAACCCATAGGCACTTTCTAATAATAAAGGAGCACTCAATAAATTATTGAACTGCTTGGTGAAGCTAATACCAAC
>JANMGS010000375.1:0-8588 GCA_031374745.1 Ferruginibacter sp.
AAAACTATACTGTAATAAATATTGATGGCGGTACTCAAACAGCTTTATGCAAAGAACTAAATATAGATGGCTTCCCGGTTTTCATTGTATATAAAGATGGCAAAGAACTAGCTCGGAAAGAAGGAGTACAAGAAATGGCTGTTTTAAAAGCATTGATGCAGTAAGATGGTAACTTGGTGGTGGTTTAGTGTATCTTAAGGAAGAAGTAGGAAATTTGCACCCTCGTTTATCTTTAGTACTTTTAAAAAATGCGATCAAATACTTTTCTCCTATACGGTGCCAATGGTTATACCGGCGAATTAATAGCTCGATTTGCAAATGAATATAATTTGCAACCCATACTTGCTGGTAGGCGAAAAGAGCAAATAGAACCAATGGCAAATAAACTCCATTTGCCTTTTAAAATTTTTGATTTAGATGATACAACGGCCTTGCGTGCTGCATTGCAGGGAGTAAAAGTGGTATTGCATGCTGCTGGTCCATTTCAATTTACAGCAAAGCAAATGATAGAGGCATGTTTGCACACAGGCACGCATTACTTAGATATAAACGGAGATATTACCGTTTTTGAAATGATAAAATCTTATGATGAAGCAGCAAAGAAAGCAGGGGTAATGCTCATGCCTGGTGTAGGGTTCGATGTAGTGCCTACCGATTGCCTTGCCTTGCAATTAAAAACGCTTTTGCCGGATGCCATAAAATTACAATTGGCGTTTGCAACGTTGGGTGGAGGTTTATCGCATGGTACGGCTACAACCATGGCAAGCAAAATAGGCGAAGGTGGGGCGGTAAGGGCCAATGGAAAAATAATAAAAAAACCGCTTGGCCAAAAAGGAATGTTGGTAGATTTTGGTGCGAAGAAATTATTTGTAATGAGCATTCCTTGGGGAGATATTTCTACAGCGCATTTTACTACTGCTATTCCCAACATTGAAACCTTTACTGGTATTTCTAAAAAAGCATTTTATATACTGAAAGCCCAGTTCTTATTTAACTGGCTTTTGCGTACAAGATTTGTGCGAAATATCATACATAATAAAATAAATAGCTTACCCGCTGGTCCTACAGATGCACAGCGAGAAAAAGCCATTGGATTTGTATGGGGCCAAGCCAGCAATGCTGCAGGTAAACAAGCTACGGTGCGTATAAGCGGCCCAGAGGGTTACACACTTACGATGCATAGCTCCTTGTTAATTTTGCAAAAAGTATTGGCTGGTAATTTTAAAGCTGGTTATCAAACGCCTAGTTTGGTATACGGCGAAAACTTGGTAATGGAAATACCCGGGGTGGAGTGTATCGCCAAGCGCAATGACTAGACCATATGCAGTCCAGCCTAGTGCATAAGCGTATATGTGCGTTGCTAGAAAACGAATGGATAATAGAAGGGAACAGAAAACAAACCCGTAAGCTAGGCCGCATTTCTGCACCAGCGTCATGAATAGAATAATATAATGGCACAGAAAGCCGATACGCAAGCCACGACTTATTTCTGGGCCAGCGTTAAGGAAAGCAACGAAAGGAAGGTTTTTTATTTAGTTTCAGCGACTTAATAATGTAGTATACCCAGAACAGCGAAAGTATATTTTATTCTTCGAGCTATTGAATTGGAATAGGCCAATAAATAAACATTTAATATTTTCATAAAGTAATTTATTTTTTTTTGGATTATGCTGCCTTACCTTTGTAAATTAATTTTAAATTTACGTGTGTAAGATGATGGTGGAAAATAAGCCGCAGGTATCCATTTTAATGGCTGTTTATAATACGAATTTTTCTTTAATTGATAGAGCCATTAAATCGGTATTGTCACAAACATTTACCAATTATGAGTTGATATTATTAGACGATGGTAGTGATATAATCACTCGCCTGAATTTGATTGATTACGCAAAATTACACCCTCATAAAATCACTTATTTACAACATTCCAATATTGGGCAATCAAAATCCATCAATCGTGGTATTGAGCATAGTAAGGGAGACTATATAACGATTCTAGATGCAGATGATGAGTACTTGCCAAATCATCTTACATTTTGCTTGGAGCAAATGGGTTTATATGATTTAATAGCGTCAACTACTACAACTGTTGTAGGAGAGGATTCTGATTACTATGTTACAGATAAACACGATAGAACCAAATTGATCCATGTAGATGATTGTATTTTATTTGCAACTTTATTTGGCAAAAAAGAAGTTTTTGCTAATTTGAAATTTGAAGACAAATATGCAGCAGATGCCTATTTTTACGAGCGTGCTGCTGAATGTTTTTTAGTAAACAAAATTGATTTAAGAACATATATTTATTATAGAAATAATCCGGATAGCATAACAGCCAAAATGAAATTGAAAAACGCTCCACAATCTTTTTAATCTTAACTGCTGCTTTGTTTAAGATAAATTTGAGTGCTTTAAAGTAAAATATCTGCTGCATAACAACCGCTCCGTATTTGTAAAAAGATTTAATTTATTATGCAAACCAATCACTTATACAATAACTTGATTTTGGCTACTTATATTTCAGGTATTTTTGATGTCAATAGGAATGAAGTGCTATCTAATAACGATGTGAGCGTTATTAAAGAATGGGCAGATTCGATTGTAGCACTTGATTTACATGCAGTTGTTTTTCATAATTCTTTATCTGAAAACAGTACTGCTCCCTATGCTAATAATATTAATTTTATAAAAGTACATTACAATGAAAAATACAATGCCAACATTTTTAGGTACTTTTTGTATAATCATTTTATAAAGGAAAACGGGGCTGTTTTAAAAAATATTTTTCTAACAGATATTACAGACGTAGTGGTAATAAACAACCCTTTTTTGCAAAAACTTTTTATTAATAATCCAAGCAGTATTTTTTGTGGAGATGAACCTAAGTTGCTTCAGAATGATTGGATGAAGGAACACGCTGCCCATTTAAGGGCGAAAATAACATCATATGCTTTGTACGAAGAAAACTTTAAAGAAGCACCACTACTTAATTGCGGTATTATAGGTGGGAATATAAGTGTAATAAAGCCTTTTATTGAAAAACTTTGTTCCATACATGAAACCTATAATAATGATAACAATACACTTTTTACTGGCGATATGGGCGCTTTTAATTATTTAATACGTACCAACTATAATGAAAACCTAATTCATGGAACGCCGGTAAATACAACTTTTAAAGCTTACGAGGTAGAGCGAAAAGATTGCTGGTTTAGGCATAAGTAGATATTCAATCTAAGTTTTCTGTCTTGGCGGGGTTTTCGCCAGAACAACCCTTAAATTATACAAAATGTTTTCAGCGAAACCCCGACTTGTAATGAAAGCTAAATTTTAATAGCGCTAAACCTCGAGATGCATTTAGTTTATCAAGCTAGTAATTAGTAGTTCTTTTGTGTGTCGGGGTTTCACACAAAGTTTATAATACTTCTGTCTTGGCGGGGTTTTCGCCAGAACAACCCTTAAATTATATAAAATGTTTACAGCGAAACCCCGACTTGTAATGAAAGCTACATTTTAATAACGCTAAACCTCGAGATGCATTTAGTTTATCAAGCTAATAATTAGTAGTTCTTTTGTGTGTCGGGGTTTCACACAAAGTTTATAATAATTTGTAGTGAATGTAGTGAAAACCCCGCCAAGACAAAACGCTCTTGCACTTGAGCGCTTAGCTAGAAGTAGCTTGTTGTTGTTGGAATGTAAAAACAATAAATTCGGCAGGACGAACCACCGCCACTAGAACGGTTACCCTCAGGTAGCCATTTAAGATGTCATCGCCTGTCATCGTGCTACCAAGGCCACAATTTACTTGGTAGGCATCGGAAGCTTTAGCACCCTGCAAACCACCTTGCGCCCACACATAATGCAAAAAACTATCTACCATACTTTTCAATGCTTCCCAAGTATTTTTATTGTTGGGTTCAAATACGAAAGCTTGTGCAGCCAGTTTGCAGCTTTGTTCTAAAAATATCATAGTACGCCTTACAGGCAAGTACCTCCAGTCTGAACTATTTCCATCCAACGTTCTGGCACCCCATATCAATATGCCCCTGCCGGGGAACATCCTAATTGCATTTATGGATTTGCCAGAAACGGCGTCTACATTTAAGTTTGCCTGCTGCTCATCGGACAAGTTGATGGGCAATGGCTCAGTAGCACCAACAATCGTTGCATTGGCTGGCGCTTGCCAAGGCCCCGTGTTATTATCAATTGTGGTAATTACACCTGCAATGGCGCCACTAGTCGGCAAAATATTGGCTATACTCAGCACCTGGGTTATAATGTTTTTGTAAGTTGTACTGGCAATCAATAGAGCATTGTTGTTTTGTGAAACGGTCAACCCGCTGCTGGTATTTTGTATATTAGCTAGTGTGGCAGCAACAGTAGCATTGGGATTAGCAGGTGGATTGATGATAGGTGCCAACTTGGTTACATCGCCTCCAAAGAGGTTGGTATAATCAATATCGGATGGTTGCATAATATTGGTACCTATAAAAGGATAATAAGCAGCGCCATAACTAAGACCAATAGTACCTGTTGCAGCCCTGAAATTGGCAATATCATTTTTATAAAGAATGGGATCGGGGTTGTTGCCATTGATGATATCAAAGATTGAAACCGAAGTACCCATGTTACTGCTCTGGAGTAGCATGGCTTGCATCAAAGTACTATTGTCAGCGGCACTCAATAGGGTAGCTTCTGGGCAAATATACATGGTAGGATCTTGCAAGTTTAGAAGAGCTTGCAATCCCGTCATCAAATCGTTCAGCTTTACATGGGGGTTTATCAGCGGGTCGCCTGGGTTAATGGGATTGCCGCTTGCTGCGCCATAGTTGCCTACAGATACAATGTAAGCCGAACCACCGCCATTTTGATAAAACAACTTCACACTATTATACAAATAGTAGATGGTACTGGCATCTGGCACAATGGAAAAGTAGCTTCCATTTATTAGTAAATAACTTCCCAAAGCTGGCTTGGCATTTTGTTGTGTTAAATAATATTGCGGGCTGTATTGCTTTCGCTTGCTGGCAGGCGGCGGTGGAGTAGGCAAACAGAAAAAAGTTTCAAAGTCGCCTAACGAGTTAATCAATACAGGTACGTTTGTATATGATTTGCCTTCATATAAAGCCTGTGGGCTGTATCCAATAAATGCAGGAATGGCTGTTTGTACCGGAACTACAGAATTGGGGAAGGCATTTATCTCATTGATATAAACGCCCGGGGTAGCAATTGTTTTTGGATTGATCATATTGTTATTTTATAAAAGTTAGTTAGCGTAAGTGAAATCTATTTCCCTGTTTAGTGTTTGTATGGTTACATTACAAAATTATGACTAATAGACACTGCAATTGCTCGTATTTATACCTGTTTTTGAACAGCCCTTGTGTAGTTGGGTTTGCCTCCTACCACTAGTGTAGAAATTATCTTCATCCTGCGGCAGGTATCTAAGTTAACTTTCGATTGAGATACAATGTCCAAGTCTTCAATAATTTTTAGTTCATTAATATCTACCTTCTGATAGCATGTAGAATACTGCAACTTAATTGCAAGAATGTGTAACATTTATTATTATTAATTTTTAAACCTTTGTTTTGTTGATAAAATCATCCATTTTAAAATTAGTAAAGATGAAATCAGTAGAAGAACAAATCATGCTAAAAACAACGGAGGAAGAAACTACCGTATTACACAGCGGTAGCAAAAGCCATAACCCTGGGCTAAGGGCTTTACTAGCCATTAAAAATTTTAATACAACGCTGGAACAGGATTATACAGCGTTGTTGAAATTAGAAACTGAGTTAGATGAACTGAATAAAAACGGTTTGTTGATCATAGAAGCGTCCGCTTCAGCTGAAGGAATAGCCAATTGGAAGTTGCATTTACAGGAATTAAATAATGCGGTAAAAGGTATGAACGATACCCTTGCGGCAGCAAAGGAGAAGATAGAACAAAAAGCAACCGATGGTTATGCGGATTTATGGAAACAACTGTCTATACACTTGACGTCATTAAAAAATCATTCTAGCAATCTTGCCAATATGGGGTTGGCGCTGTTGCCAGCATCGGCTCATTCGCAATGGGAAAAGGAATTTGTACAACTTGAAACACCGCTAGTTCAATCCATCGTTACGCATGTGGAGTCTTGCAGGGTTTTATTGCAAATGATAGAGCGATATACGCCAGATGAACTCAATGCCATCACCAAAATTATTGTAGACCATGTGCCTATTGATTTTACTTACGAAGAAGCAGTGGAGTATCAAAATGATTATTATAAAGCACTGGTAAATTTTAAACAAGAATTTAAAGAAGAAAAAAATCTGTGGGACAAATTCTTGGATATATTAGCCGGTGGCACACACCAGCCACCATCTGAAAGAGTAATGATGGAAAGATGGCTAGATGGAGAAAAGGGGGATCTTTAAAACTACAATTGAATATAACACCGATAGTCGTTACGCTAATGAAATCGGTTTTTACAGATTTTATAAAGAGCGTGAAAATCTTTATCGATACAACTCCAAAAAAAACTATTCCAAAAAAAATATACATCTTCAAAGTATTGTTGACCAGAGTACCCATGCCCAAAGGCGCAGGGATGGAAGCGGCACCGCAGCCCGTGTGAGCAAACTAGGCGAGGAACGAGCCGTAGATTTGCGATGCAAGGGCGGAGGTACAGCGTACAGCCTATTACTGCTGCTCAATAATCGTATTTGCTCATCGCCCCAACGTTTTATATTTCATGCTTGCTTAAACTATAATTAAAAATAGCAAACACCGTTTTTTTGTTAGGCGCTGTTAGACAAAAGGAATTGAATTGAGTGCTATTTTTTTGCCGTTTCAAAATCTAAAACAGCAATCGTACGTTCATATAAATGAAAGGCCTCTTCGGTAGAATCTCCAATGCATACCATGCCCATTTTTCCATATTGAGATAAAGCACCTATCATATGAAACATAACACCTTTTTGGGTGGCACCATCAAAATGTAAACCATGAAAAATGGCTATTTCTATAAGGTCTTTTGGGGATAGGCCTTTGTAGGTTTCGTTTTGTATATTATCGGAGGCATAGTAATAACGAGATTGGTTGGTTGCAGTTGTATAAACACCCGTTTTTTCATTGTAGTTGCCATCGGTTAAAAATTGTAACATTAAATATGGATGTGTTGTGCCTCCTTTTCTTAGGTTTATTTCAATAGCATAATGTGTCCAAGTATACTGTTCTTTTACCGATATAAAATCTATACTAAAACGACCGAGCACGCCTTGATCCCTTAAAACAACGGAGATTTTTTTTGCTACTTCGGCAATGTCTGCACTATAGGCAGCATCTGCAGGAAAATAGGCACCAACAAATACCTGGCCATTTAGAATTTGATCATGTGTAGAAATAATATCTACTTCGCCAAGTGGATTTATACGGCATTGAACTGATGGAGAAGTTTTTATTTCGCCTTCTACAAAAGCCTCTACAATGCCTTCCATTTTGTTAAATAGTTCCATGTAAGTTTCAAAACTTACCTCTTTTGCTGTAGGTTTTAATTCAGTGTGAAGATTCTTCGTTAACCAATCTTGCAGCTCAGTAATTGGAATTTCAGGTGGATATTTTAGTGTGGCATTGCCATCTCCCGAAAAGCCATCGTTTAATTTTACCACCGCTTTTTTCAAAGAGGGGTTTCTTCTTTTGAGTGCTGTAAGTGCTTCCACTAAGTCTTCAAAATTTGCTAAGTCTTCTTTCCCATCAGGTGCCAATACATTCGCCTTTGAAAAAGCCCTTTTGCTTCCGCTCTTGGTGCCCATGTAAATGAGGGAGGGATCGCAACCATAAATAGGAATACCCAATCTTACAGCCAATGTTCTTTCGTAAGCGGTGGTGTTAAAGCAAGCAATATGCGCAACATGATCGGGGGGTATTAGTTTTTTTATTCTTTCTATCAACCGTGGACGATCTAGAATCTTTTCGGTAAGCGAAAGGATAGAGGTATCAAAACAACTTAGCATGGTCAATCGTTCGTTTGCATGATAGCCCGTAATACCTGGTAATAAGTGTAAGTAATAATCAATAATAAATGGATCGATAGGAGCGCTGCTAACATAGATTACTTGCGCCCTGGGCATGCGTAACAGCATGAGCAAACACAACAACCTTTCTTCATAGTGCATTGCAGCTACTACAGAAGCCAACACTTTTGTATCTAGGGTTAAACTGGGTATTACAACTATGGTTTTCTGTGCAAAATTATCTGGAAAGAATAGCTCGAATTGATTTGTAAACCCTTTTTGAATTTGCTCAAATAATTGTAACTCTTCTGTAGAGCCTGCTTCAGGCTGGCAACTGTTGCAATAATTAAATAATAATTTTTCAGGTAGCAAGTCCTGCTTTGCCATTGTAAAGTGTTTGACTAAATTAATTTACAATTGTAGTGTAAAAGAAGAAGCAAAAAAATGAGTTAAATCATTTCAATTGCTTATTGGCGTCATTTTTTATAAGAAGTGGAAAAGCAAAGTGAAGTAGTTTTTGCTTAAGTTTTATTCCGCTTTACATCAGCTATTATATCTCCAAAATTCTCCGTAAGAATTACCAAC
>JANMGS010000381.1:0-4215 GCA_031374745.1 Ferruginibacter sp.
GCACCTCTCACGCCTTTTCCCACTTCGCTTATGATATCAAAAGGAAAAGTAGCAGCCAGCATTTCTTCCAGCGCTTGCTCTTGCACTTCGCCTTGCAATTGCATAGAGCCTTGCTCTGCCTTGCGTTTCATTTCATCTACCAATTTCTTATTGTCTTCCAATTGTTTTTCGAGCTCACGGGTACGAAGCATGTATTCACTTTCCTTTAATGCATTTTTTTCTATTTCTTGTTTGCGTATCTGCTCGCCCAGGCTTTGCCTTTCTTCCTGTAATTTTTTTTGTATGGTAATGTCTAATTCGGCTTCTTTGTTTTGTAGTTGTTGTTCTTTTTGCAAAAATTCTAATTCTTTTTTGCGGGCTTCCTTTAGTTTTTCTTCGTTATCGTTTTTTTCTTCTTGAAGTATGCGCAACCTGTTTTCAAAATCGGAAGAAATGCTTTTGGTTAATTGCTCTTGCACATCCTTCTCTATTTTTAATTTCTCTTGCTGCATTTTTTTAAGAAAAATCTCATTTTCATTTTTCTTTTTTTCTTCAAACAACATCCTTTCTGCCTCCAGTTTTTTCTCGCTTTCTTCTACTTTGTATAAAGATTCTTTTAGCTTATCTTGGTATTGGTGCTGCAGTTTTTTTTCAATATCTGCCGCAAGCACATTTTCTACATCAAATACATTTCCACAATTTGGACATTCAATATTATTGGTCATTTTAGTAATTTTTTACAAGATAAAACTTTTGCTACAAAGTTGCAAAGGCTAGTAATTTGGTTTTATGTTATCATGCTATCATTGTACTCATTGTTTTTTATAGACTTGGCTAAATAAAATGTTGATTTCTCTACATCATCTAATTTTAAGTGTGTTTTTCCAAGATAAAAATTTATCATTTCTGTTTTTGGGTCTAATTTTTCAGCTTCTTCAAAATGATGTAATGCCTTAGTAAAATCTTCTATCATTAAATAATACACACCCAAGTTTCTCCAAGAAAATGAGTTTGTAGGATTCATTTCGAAAGAACTATGCAAGTCGGGAAAGGCATTGTCATAATCATTTAATTGAAGTTTGCAATAGCCTCTATTATTATAAGGATAGTCCCAATAAGGATCTATCTCAATTGCTTTAGTGAATTCGATTATTGCTTCCTTATATTTTTTTTGTTGCAGTAAAGCATAGCCAAGCGTATTGTACAGTGAAATCTTTTTTGGTGTGATTTTTAAAAGGTTTTTAGTGGCTTCAATTACTACTTCAAAATCCCTAGATTCAAAAGACTTATCGATAATATTGTTATTTGTATAAGTTAACACAGCATTATTTACATTCCATTTATCTAGCAAAGTATCATTGGTATTTTGCAAATAGTTAAAGTCATTCCAAAAAATCTCTCTGGTATTTTGATTAAGATAAGGAATATAATGTTCACATTTTTTGTTAGTAATAAAGCAAAGTAGCGCATTGGTATAACTTATGATTTGACTTTGGAGATAACCAGTTTTGGCTAGTCCATGGTTTACATTTGCTATGGAAGTGTTTGCTATAAATATTCCAAATCCGAAAAAGATACTTGATAAATCCGTTAATGGCTCCATATCGGGGTCATTTCTTTTAACTAAATTACTCCCAAGAAGTTTTACATGACCAAGCTCGTGTGATATTACATTAATTAAAAGTTCGGGATTTGCAAGATTTGATTTTGCTAATTCAATTTTAAATCTTTTTTCGTCTGTTGTGTATATCTGATTGAAAAGGCCTGCTGCTGTTGTTGTATTATCTTCTGCGTATATCCAAGTAGACCATTGTTTGGATGCCAAATCGTCAAAAAACTTTACGATTATTTCACTAGGATTTATTTGCCAATGGGAACATATTCTTTCAAATAAATTTTGAAATTGTATTTCATCGTACAGGTTATTAAAAGGGAAGCTTTCTGGTATAGGTAAAATAAATGGGCTTTTTTCTAGGTGTTCAATGCCAAAAGTTTCTATAAACCAAAGTATATTTTCTTCTATCCAATCTTTATCTTCTTGTGTAACAGAATGAGTATTTGATTTTTTTGTGAAAAATCCGAACATATTTGCTTTTTTATTTGGAGGTAAATCTTTAGAACTGATGCAATATAATCTATAAAAATAATACCCATTTTTTTAAAGCTGTTAATGGTTAATTATTTAAAAGAGCTTGTTGTAATTTTGCACATCTTACTTTTATAAAGTTTTCGTAAAACACAATAAAAGATGAAAGGGATTTACTGCTGGGTCTAGCCCGCCTTGGCAGTAGTAGCTCCTGCACCTTCCGTATTGTAAAGTATCATTTGCTGCAGTGCAGGACCTGCCTTTTCCGGCAGGCAGGCTACTATATAAAGGCGGATACCACTGCTTAATTTTGCTACAATTGTTCCTGCTCCAGTATAGCTTGCTGGTTATAAAACGAGGGTATATATTGCTGCTATCGCTAACAGTTACTTCCAATTGTTTTACTAATTACTTATCTCGAAATAAAATCATCTTTTTCTTTTTGTTTTTCATTAATTTGCTCCTTTATAATTATGTTACAAAAATTACGCATACAGAACTACGCAATTATTGATGAACTGAACATCGGTTTTTCTGATAAATTAAATATTATCACAGGAGAAACGGGTGCAGGTAAAAGCATACTGATGGGTGCGTTGGATCTTGTATTGGGTAAACGTGCAGATACGGCTGTTTTAAAAAACAAAGAAAAAAAATGTATTGTAGAAGCCTATTTTTCTGTAAAAGCAAATGAAGCCATCAAAGATTTTTTTGCTGCCAATGATTTAGACAATGAAACCGATATTCTTATTAGACGGGAAATTGCTTCGAATGGTAAAAGCAGAAGTTTTGTAAATGACACCCCCGTAAATCTTTCCCAATTAAAAGAACTAAGTAGCTATTTGGTAGACCTACACCGGCAGTTCGATACCTTGGAAATAGGAACAGAAAATTTTCAAAGAGAAGTGGTAGATGCGCTTGCAGATAATGGGGAATTGCTTGCAAAACTGAAAATTATTTTTGCAAAATATACTGCTGCAAAAAGTGAGTTAGAAACATTGCGATTACAACAAGCAAATGCAGACAAAGAAGCAGATTATAATAAGTACTTGCTTGATGAGTTTACAGAAATGGACTTGCAAGAAAATGAACTAGAATTGTTGGATGCAGAAATAAAATTGCTTAGCAATGCCGAGCATATCAAAATGCAATTAAGCGGCATATACAGAGCTATTGCTGGTGCAGAAGATCCTATAGCACAGAATTTGAAATCATTTGTACAAAAAATGTCGTCGTTGCTACAATACCATGGCGATATGGAAGCATTACAAAAAAGATTATTGAGTGCGCAAATAGAAATACAAGATGTGGCAGATGAACTAGAGCGGATAGATGATAGTATAGCCTACGATGCAGAGCGCATACAAACGGTGAACGAACGCCTATCAGCCGGATACAAGTTATTGAAAAAGCATGGCGTAACTACCACTTTACAATTATTGGAAATACAAAGCTCATTACAAGAAAAGTTAGATGCTATTTTGAATATTTCTCTTTCTATTGAAAAGCTGGAAAAAGAAACCGCCCATTATTTTAAGGAAGCTACTGATATTGCACAAAAAATACATGCAAATAGAGCAGCACAAACAATCCCATTTGCTAAAAATGTAAATACATTGCTGGCTCAAATTGGTATGCCCAATGCACAACTTAAGATAGAAATTATAAATGCAACATTAAATGCTACTGGCAGCGATGAAATTAATTTCTTGTTTGATGCCAACAAAAGTAATCGCTTTGAACCATTGCACAAGGTAGCAAGTGGGGGAGAGCTTAGCAGGCTGATGCTTTCTGTAAAATCGTTGGTAGCTAAAAAATTGCAATTACCTGTTTTAATATTCGATGAAATAGATACAGGCATAAGTGGGGAAGCAGCAAAACAAGTGGGCATTATTATGAAAGCACTTTCTGGCTCTCACCAATTAATAGCCATAACACACCAGCCGCAAATTGCAGCTAAAGCAGATGCGCATTATTTTGTGTACAAACAAATAGAAAACGAAACCATACAAACTTCTGTAAAACGCCTCAATGATGACGAGCGCATTATTGCTATTGCTCAAATGTTGAGTGGCGAAAAACCTACGGCTGCAGCATTAAACAATGCTAAAGAAATGATGAATTGATAATAGTTCCATCTGTTTCAAATT
>JANMGS010000594.1:0-2770 GCA_031374745.1 Ferruginibacter sp.
TCGCCGCAAGATATTCAAACAATAGATGTGCTCAAAGATGCATCTACTGCAGCTATATATGGTGCTAGAGCAGCAAATGGTGTAATCATTATAACCACAAAACCAGGGCGTGCTGGCAAAACAACCGTAACCTATAACGGCGCTTATGGGGTTAGGAATTTACCAAAAAAGTTGGAGGTATTAAGCCCATACGATTATGTTGTATGGCAATGGGAAAGAACCAGAGGGGTAATAGCAGATAGTTCAAGTTTTGCCAAGACATATGGTACCACTTGGGATACATTGAGTAACTATAAAAATGTAGCACCAATAAATTGGCAAGACGAAGTTTTTGGCAGAAGTGCAGTATATCAAAACCACAACGTATCCGTAAATGGCGGAAATCAATCAACCACTTTCAATTTAAGTTTAACCGCCAACAGGGAAGATGGCATTTTATTGGAATCTGGCTTTGATAGAAATTTAGTAAATTTTAAATTGGATCATAAAATATCCGATAAATTTAAAATGGGAATGACGGCTCGCTATCTTGATCAAACAGTGAGAGGAGCAGGTACAACCAATAGCGGAACAAGAACCACTAATAGGCTTCGCCATACCATAACGTATCGCCCATTCGAATTACCAACCCCCACTGGAGGTATCGATGATTTTGACGAAGCTTATTTTTTAGCATCAGCCGGAGCCATAAACCCAGTAATCTTAACGAGTGCAGAATATAGAAAGCAATTTACAAAAGCTACCTATTTGAGTGGTTATTTGAATTACAATGTAATGAAGAACCTTGTTTTTAGGAGTACTTTCGGATTCGATAATACCGTAACAGAACAAGACTTGTTTTTTAGCAAGATCACCAGTACTGCACGCAATGCGGCATCTTTGCCAGTGGCTTCTATCGGCGAACAAAATAATAGAAGTTTAACCATATCAAATACCCTACAGTATTCAGTAAATAACTTTAAAAAGCATCACGATTTTAGTGTGTTGGTTGGTCAAGAAGTGGTAGACATAAAAGTTAAAAATTCATTTTTTCAAACAAATTTTTTCCCGGCAGATATAACGCCCGAAAAGGCAATTGCCAACATGGGCTTAGGTTCTGCTCCTACTGGTTCGGCACAGCCCTTGCCTTCTACTTTTATAAATCCAACAAGCCGTATAGCTTCCTTTTTTGGTAGACTTAATTATGGATATGACGATAAGTACCTAGCCACATTTAATATACGTTCCGATAGGTCGTCTAAATTTGCACCGATAAATGGTAATTTGGTATTTCCATCTGGTTCAGTTGCATGGCGTTTTACAAAAGAGAAATTTTTTGAAAATATGAATTGGTTAAACGATGGTAAACTAAGATTTGGTTATGGCGCAGTAGGTAACAATCGTATTGGAGATTTGCTCTATTTGCAGTTATATGGTGTTACGGGGCAGTATGCCATTAACCATTCAATATTGCCAGGGTTTGCACCAACCTCCTTATCCAACCCCAACTTGCGGTGGGAAGAAAACACTACCCGAAATTTTGGAATAGATCTTTCTTTTTTCAAAAGCAGATTGCAGTTTACAATGGATATTTACAAGAACACGGCAAAAAATTTATTGTTAGATGTGGCCATTCCACCAACAACTGGTTACACAAGTCAAATACAAAATATAGGCGCTACTTCTAATAGTGGTGTGGAGTTTCAATTAAATGCAACCCCTATTTCCAAAACAAATTTTACATGGACGTCTAATTTCAATATTGCATTTAATAAAAACATAGTTGACAATTTGGGTGGTGTAACACAGCTAGAAAGAAATTCAAACTGGCAAGGCTCAGATGGTATTGCAGATTATTTGGTGAAAGTAGGAGAACCCGTAGGTTTGATGTATGGTTTTCAAACGGATGGGTTTTATAAGGTAGAGGATTTTAATTACAATGCTACCACGCAGGTTTATACTTTAAAAGCTGGTATTCCATCTACAACAATTAATGGTGCACCACAACCGGGTGTGTTAAAGTGGAAAGATACCAATGGGGATGGTGTTATTACGCCCGATGATAGATCTGTAATTGGTAATGCAAATGCAAAGTTTACGGGCGGTTGGAACAATCAATTTTCTTACAAAGGATTTGATTTTAGTGTATTTGTAAATTTTGTTTATGGCAATGATGTATACAATGCAAACAAAGTAGAATGGACAGATGGTTCTTTTCTTAATTTGAATATGTTGAACATTACCAAAGACAGATGGACCAATATAAATGCTGCCGGACAAGTAGTAAGAGACCCAACAGAATTGGCTGCATTAAATGCAAATGCAAAAATATGGACTCCGGTAAGAACACAGCGCTGGTGGTTGCATTCTTGGGCCATTGAAGATGGTTCATACTTACGGTTTAACAACCTAACCCTCGGCTACACATTGCCAAAGAAAATAAGCATGAAAGCAAAAATAGCGAGCCTTAGGTTTTATGGCACCGTAAATAATTTAGGTACCATTACCAACTATACTGGGTACGATCCAGATGTTACAGCAAGAAGATCAGACCCACTTACGCCGGGTGTTGACTTTGCTGCATATCCTAGATCTAGAACTTGGGTTTTTGGTGTAAACGTTTCTTTCTAAAAATTATAAAAATAACTGGATGAAAATTAGAATAAATAAAATATTGTTTTCAATCTCAATTTTACTAATTGCGATAGTATTTGCTGGCTGTAAAAAATTTACAGAAGTAGAACCCGTATCTCAATTTAGTATAAAAGATGCTTTTTCGGATGTATCCAAC
>JANMGS010000390.1:0-2252 GCA_031374745.1 Ferruginibacter sp.
ACTGCATAACAGCTTAGTTGGTTATTCAAATGATAATCACGATTGCACCTTATCTGCCCATAAAGCCAAGAACACAATCATCAAATAAAAATAAGAACTGAACATTACTCTTCTGGCACTTTTAGCATCCATCCTTATGAACAACAGCACACTTACATATACCATCCAAAGATTGCACACCAATAAAATCCACATACTCACCAGGCCACTCATACCACTATAGTATGGAAGAAAACCCACCGGCACCATCAGTGCGCTGTAGATAATACTTTGCACTGCTGTAAACTTTGTAGGCCCATTATCTGCCGGCAAGAGATTAAACCCTGCAATAGTATAATCTTTATGTGCCAACCATGCAATTGCCCAAAAATGGGGAAACTGCCAAAGAAATTGAATACCAAATAATACCCACCCGCCAACACTAAAATTATCCGTAGCTGCTACCCACCCAATTAAACAAGGCAGCGCACCAGGTATAGCTCCCATTAATACGGCTATTGAGTTTACTTTTTTTAATGGCGTATAAATGAAACCATAAATGAACAAACTTGCCAATCCTACCAAAGCGCTACTAAAGTTAAAGAAATACCACATCATTCCCACACCCAGCGCTCCAGTTACAAATGCAAAAACATATCCTTCAGCTACACTCATTCTTCCACTTGCTATTGGCCTGGTTGCAGTACGTTTCATTAGGGCATCGGTATCTTTTTCCAAAGCTTGATTGATGGTATTTGCAGAACCTGTAATAAACAAACCCGCTACAAAAAGTAAAAGAACTGATAACAGCGTATGCCTGGTATAAATCTGTTCGTAAGGTGCTATTAAAAAACTTACGACAGTACTAAAAACAACCATAAAGCTCAATGTGAACTTCATAAGCTGAAAATAATCTTTTACTTTACTTGCCAAGGCAAAAGAGGTAGAATCAGCTATCGTTTTATTTTCTTCCATGTTATTTTAAAATCCCAAACCTGTGTATTTCTTCATTTCCATATCATTACAGCTTATCATTTGCAAATAGCCCACTGCTCTCTGCCCACTGCCAACTGCACTTTATCAACTGCTGCAAACTAGTGCTTCGCCTCTTCATCCCCTACAGGCACATCTTGTGCTATAAAGTCTTGACCATTTTTACCCTCTTTTGCATAATCATATGGCCAACGGTGTACTTCAGGAATCTCACCAACCCAATTTCCATGACCCGGACGAATAGGTGTAGTCCACTCCAAAGTAGTTGCATCCCATGGATTCATCGTTGTTACTTTTCTACCTTTCCAAATACTATAAAAGAAATTTATTACAAATAGCAATTGTGCAGCAAAAACGATAATAGAAACAAAACTAATAAACTCATTCAGGCCACCAAACATTTTAAATGATTCCCAATTTTGAAAATCATAATAACGACGAGGCATTCCTGCAAGCCCTTCGTAATGCATTGGCCAGAAAATTAGATACGCTCCTACAATGGTGATCCAGAAATGAATGTAAGCAAGTGTGTTATTCAAAAACCTACCAAACATTTTAGGAAACCAATGATAAACCCCTGCAAACATTCCAAAGAATGAAGCAACGCCCATTACGATGTGAAAATGCGCAATTACAAAATAGGTATCATGTAAGTGAATATCCAATGCAGAGTTACCTAAGAAAATACCTGTAAGTCCACCACTTATAAATAGACTTACAAAACCAATTGCAAATAACATGGCGGGTGTGAATCGAATATTCCCTCTCCACAAAGTAGTAAGCCAGTTAAATACTTTAATGGCCGAAGGCACTGCTATAAGCAAGGTGAGTAGTACAAAGAATGCGCCAAGGAAAGGATTTAATCCTGTTACAAACATATGATGCGCCCAAACCAGGAAAGCCAATATGGTAATAGCAAACATAGAACCCACCATAGCCATATAACCAAATATTGGTTTACGACTGTTTACAGATAATATTTCTGATGACATACCCATGGCAGGCAACAAAATAATGTATACCTCTGGGTGGCCTAAGAACCAAAACAAGTGTTGAAATAAAATGGCACTACCGCCCTCGTTAGGCAAAACTTTACCTGCTACAACGATATCACTTAAGAAAAAGCTTGTTCCTAAGTTTCTATCAAATAACAACAATATTGCTCCAGATAATAATACTGGGAAAGAAAGTACGCCCAATACAGCGGTAAAGAAAAACGCCCAAATAGTAAGCGGCATCCTTGTCATGCTCATACCTTTTGTACGCATGTTTAAAACCGT
>JANMGS010000398.1:0-9447 GCA_031374745.1 Ferruginibacter sp.
GGAGCTTTGATTGCCGGTGCTGATGTAAAAGAAATTATTATCCGATATTTAAATTTTAACCCCAACTTGGAATTTGGTTAGCAGCAAAGAACCGAACAAGAACCTGATTTAGTTGCTGCCTGGTGAAAAATAAAATATCGGATAATAATTTCTTTTACATCAGCACCGGCAATCAAAGCTCCTTTCCTATATGCTTCCGCCAATAAAACAAAAACTGTTCTTATTGGGATGTCCATTTATTATTATAATTTTTTTCATCTGAGTTATTTATAAATTAATCAATGGGCTGTTTCACTAATTATATTACAGCAATCATATTTTACACTAGCAGGCCAAAGAAAAAGTTCGATTGAGAGAATTATGTTTTCGCTAAATCATATGTAAAGATGATATTCATCATGACGTAAATAAATAGTTATTTTTATTTTCGCCCATTAAGAATAAATCCCCATCATTTTCCAATGCAACCCGAATCACTAATAAGAATACAGCAACAGTTAAGTGAACTTGAAAACAACATGCTACAGGAAACGAAAAAGAGAGCGCAACTGTTTAAAAGTATTCATCAGGATCAACTGCCTGCAGCAAAAAATCTGCTTAATTATTTGGTATTGAGAAATGAAGACATCCGTGACCTTCAGGATTCATTGCATTCGCACGGGCTTTCTTCCCTAGCCAGTTCGGAAAGTCATATTCACAGACAGGTACAATCTATTTTACAGCGATTGGGTAAACAATATTTACCAGAGGAATTGGATGACTGTACCTATGATTATAACCTGGCACAGATGACTGAAAAAAGCAACATGCTTTTTGGTGAAAAAACCGATATAGCTATACCTTTCATTATGGTAACTTTCGATGCATCATTTGCTGATGACTATGCTTTAATAAAGAACCTGCTGCAAAACGGGATGAATGTAGCACGTATCAATTGTGCACATGATGACGAAGCTACTTGGTCACGGATGATCCAACACTTGAAAAAAGCATGCCGTCACACAGGGTTGAAGTGTAAGATATATATGGATCTGGCCGGGCCCAAAATAAGAACAAGATTATTGAACAAAGGAAAAGAAAAAGGTAAAGTGAAAGTAAAGGAAGGTGAACTAATTTGGCTGGCGGATGATATCAAAGGATTTAACAAGGAAGAAGTTGTTATAAGTCCAAATGAACCCGGCATTATCAATATGCTTAAAAAAGGAGAAAGGATTTATATAGATGACGGCATGATCAAAGGTTATATTGAAACGACGGGGAAAAACAAGGCTGCCATGCGTATCATACGTATTTCTTCGATAAAGCAGCAAATCAAAGACGGGAAAGGCATTAATTTTCCCGATACAGAAATCACTATTCCTTCGCTTACTGAATTTGACAAAGCCTGTTTACCTTTTGTATGCGAACATGCAGACTTGGTGGGATATTCCTTTGTGCGATATCCTTTGGATCTGGCCGCTTTGCAATATGCGGCAAAAAAAACATCCAAACAACCACCGCATATCATTATCAAAATTGAAACCCCTGAAGCGGTAAAAAATCTGCCAGGCCTTTTACTCCAGGGAATGCAGGATAAAGCCTTTGGGATAATGATAGCCCGTGGGGACTTGGCCGTGGAGATTGGTTTTGAAAGAATGGGCGAAATACAGGAGGAGATTCTGTGGATAAGCGAAGCCGCCCATGTTCCAGTAATTTGGGCTACACAGGTGCTGGAAACATTGAACAAATCTGGAATGGCCACCCGTTCGGAAATTACGGATGCAACACATGCTGCGATGGCCGAGTGTGTGATGATCAATAAAGGAGATTATACTATAGAAGTAATAGAAACGCTCCGAGATATTTTACATCGTACGGGGGGCCATCATATTAAAAAAAGGTACACATTTCGCCCGTTAAGTATTGCTCAAAGTTATATTAATGAGAAACAGAGCTAGTCGTTTATGCGTTTTTGGGTTTTGAGCGGCTTGGGTATTGATGGAGACAGTTAATCTGCTAATGTTTAAGAGGAAGATAAATTGGTTCGTCCGCTTGGTGGGCTGCGTTGGCATTTTTAGCTCTTTGTAAATCTGTGCAAGAAGTGGAAGGATGTTACGTATTATGGGGCAGAAGAGAGGCTTTCGCTATTGGGGAAGATTGTAGAGATTGCAAACCAAGCAAAAGGGTTTTCATAAAGCCGAACAGATACGGTTACTCACATAGCTGGGCGGTATATTTGCGCAAGGGTGGCGAACATCAATTTTTTAAAATGCTTTACAAGCAAAAACGGATTTAATATAAAAATACTGAAAGCTGCTAATTTAAACAGAGAAAGCAATCCTTCCTGTTTTCAGCGTTGGGACACCCAGTAAAATTATAGGCTCTAAGTCTTGATGGGGTAGATTTTTGGCTCTCAGATTTTTCAGATTTACTCAGATTTATTCTGCTTAAATCCGTAAAATCTGAGAGCATTTTATTTATCCTATTTTCAGCGTTAGAAGATCCTAAATTTAGGCTCATAGATTTTTCAGATTTACTGAGATTTTTTCTGCCTAATCTGTAAAATCTGAGCGCTTTTTATTTTTCCTGTTTTCAGCGTTGGGACACCCATTTCACAAAACACACTCAGTAACATCAAGCCATTCAAGCGATGTTTTTAAAAAGTGCGGAAAACAGGAGAAAGCAATCCTTTATTTTGGTAACGAAATACTGGTTTATGGTAGAAAAGCAATAACAGCATTAAGCCGTTTTGTAAATGCCGCATCAATATAATCTTTAGTCCTTGTGCTTATAATAACAATACCATGGGCATCTTCTAGTTTTTGCAGTAAGTAAGAAACTTCTAGATTAGCATATTTATCGTGCGCATCTTTTATTACTGTTCGCTTTCCAAATAAGGCATCTGCTTCATCAAAAAATAATATGGCGCCAGCTCTTTCTGCTTCATTAAAAAGCTGTGTTAGGTTTTTTTCTGTTTCCCCAATGTATTTAGACAGCAAAGCGGAGAGGTTAACCTTGTACACAGGTTTGTTTAACGCTGCACCCAATAACGCTGCTACATCCATTTTCGTTTTTATAGCAGCACCATAAAACAATACAAGTTGACTTTTACTTTTTAAGGCTCTTTTTGATTCCTCGCTGTATTTTAAAAACAACGCTTTTATATTATTTACTTGTTGCAAGGTTTCATTATCCAATACCAGATCTTGCCAAGTTAGGTTTGTGGAGAGTGTAGAAAAGAATGCGTATTGCATTTTTATATTTTTAAATTAATAAATAGCCGATACAAATATAAATTATTTTAATATTTTACTTCCAGTTAAAATAATAGCATTAATTAAACAAAAGGCATAAACGGGCTATCATTTCTGTTTGAGGTTGCCATGTTTTATTAGCGAAGAAATAAGATTGCGCTAAAAGAGGATCTACTATAGCTACAAATAAGTTTCATAATATTATATTTTTATTGTATATTTGTTTGTGTTATTATATTGTTCCTGTAATAAAAAAATCTTTATGCCCAGCAAAAAAAAAGGTAAGGGTAAAAAAAATGAAGACGACAAAGATTCTTCTAACATTATTATCCCCCAACAGGTTTCTGTAGAAATTACTGTAAGCAGCCAGCCTCTTCCTTTTAAGAACAAGGATAAAAAAATTCACGATAGGCAAACAATCCCGCCGTTAAAGAAAGGTCCTGTTGTACCAGATGAAAAGCCAACGGGTTTGACAAAGCCTGAGGAATAAAATATACCCCCCAAAAAACAGTCTAGCGGAAAAAAATAACCATAACGATTAATATCTATGATGCCAATACAATAAATCTTGTATGCTATTCTTTTAAACAAATTTTCACACTCATTAAAGCAATTTTATGGCAACAAAAAAAGCAACTCCAAAGAAAAAGGCGGTCCCTGCTGCAAAAAAAACGGCAGTCAAACTTACTACCGTTAAAGTAAAATCAATGAAGCCGACGGAACTGAAGATTGTGTATTTGAAAAAAATATCCAAGTTTTCTGAAGCAAGAAAAACAGACGGTATTCATCCAAGGAAGGTAATTCCAACATTAAGAATTGGTGCCAAAACAAAAGACCTAATGCCAACACAATCCATGGCGTTAGAGCAAGAAGTAAAACTAGGTTCAAAAAAGAAATTAAAGGGGCCAGCAGCGTTGGCTTTAACAGATTCTGTTACGTTTGCCAAAAATGTACAATTGGCTGATGTAGCTACTGCAGATACTGCTTCTCATGTATGCGAGCCCAGCACAGCAAAAAATGGGAATGTGATTTTTTACACAGGCAACTGGTTTGCGGCTGTTTCCATCAATGGCGGAACCTCGTTTTCTTATATCAATCCTTATAGTACTTTTCCCAATCCGCCAGGCATGAGTTTCTGTTGCGACCAAGTAGTACACTATATAAAAAGCATAGATACATTTGTTTGGCTTTTACAATACGGTAAAGATGCATCGGGCAAAAACATACAGCGGATAGCTTATGCAACGACGGCGAAAGTGAAAACAGGTAACTGGAAATTTTATGACATTACACCCGCAAGCCTAGGTTTGGCTGCAGGCACTTGGTTGGATTTTCCAGACCTGAGCACGAGCACAGGAAATTTGTACATGACCAGTAATAATTTTAACGCCGCAGGTGCTTGGAAGGCAAGTGTAGTTGTGAGGATAAAGCTTACAAGTTTTACTGGAGCTGCCTTGTCTGCAAGTTCTTTTAAATCTACCAGCTTTGCTAGTTTTAGGGTAGCACAAAATTGTGCTGGTACCGCTTATTTTGTGGCGCACAAATCAAGCAGTGCACTAAGGGTTTTTACATGGAAGGAAACGCTTGCTGCTCCAACATTTAATGACGTAAATGTAGCATCGTGGGCTACATCAGGCTACAGCTCTATAACGCCAGATGGACGCAATTGGTTGGCTCGTGCAGATGGAAGACATACCGGTGCAACATTGACGGGCAATGAATTGTGGTTTTCTTGGGGTTCGGCAAAGGGAGGGGCCAATGCTAGGCCGCAGGCTTTTGTACAAATAGCCAGGATAAATGCTACTACAAAAGCGCTCATCGAAAACCTAAACATATGGAACCCCGATTTTGCTTTCTTTTACGCAGCGCTCGCTACCAATAGCAACAACGAAGTAGGCGTATCAGTAGCCATGGGTGGTGGAGCCAAATTTCCAACACATGTTGTAGGCATACTTACCGGCACACGCAAGCTGGTAACAACTTTTGCAGGCAATAGAGGCCCTGCAGACAACAAGTGGGGCGATTACCTTACTGTAAGAAGAAACTATCCGTTGGAAAAACAATTTTGTGCTTCGGGTTATGTGCTAAAATCGGGTGCCGGCGCTTCGGATGCCACACCAAATTTTACCGTTTTTGGTAGATCTTCGGATGTATAAATATGGTTAAACAATAGAGGTGAAAAGTTTGTATCTCAATATAGGGATACAAACTTTTTTATGCGCCTGTGCGAAAATAATTTGAACTACAAAATTTTAAAAGGCACTGCCTTTGGCGATGGTATAGATTGTATAAGACGAAAAAGTTGTTCGGTATCAGCTACATCAGTTAGGCGCATTTTGCCATCAGGTACTTCCTTTTTCAAACCGTTACAAATTGTCACGGTTTCATTCCCTTCTTTTTTAACCGTTGCTTTAGTTTTCTCCAATAAGCATTTGGGTCAACGCTTTTCTTTAATACCGCTATCGCTATTTCTTCTACAGTTAAATTGTGCTATGCATACTTGTGACCAAGCTCGGCGCTCGCCAGTGTAAGCATGGGCGACAAACGGATATGAAGTATGGGGTAATCTTTTTAATGAGTAACACTCATTTTTATTAATCTATTCTTAGATACGCTTCGTTTAACGCTAAAGATAGAGGGAGTATGTAAAGGGGTTGCTAAGTGTTTATTGTGGTAAGAAGTGAAACTAAAATATTTCTAAAAAACCACATCCATCATCATTTATTAAATCTGCAATATCAGATGAATGTTTTATAAGCAATGATGCTATATATTGATTGCTTTGGTTTCCTGTTTTTAGTAAAACGATTTTAGGTGGATATCCTTTTTGATTGAGTAAGTTTAAAAAATCAGTGTCATTGGATATTATTACAAATTAATTTTCTTTTGCAAAGTTCCAAATCTCTATATCTTTTGGTGGAGTGGTTAAGCCCACATAATCTACATGTAGGCATTCATCAAAATGCTGCTTAAGTATAATAGTTAAACGCCAAGAAATATTAGCATCTAATAAAAGTTTCATAATTATGCTGCAATAATTTTTGAAATAGATTCTCTATGTGCAGCAAAGTGTAGTGCAGCAAAAATATCATCCTCTTTTAAGCTTGGGTAATCTTCTAAAATCTGTTGATTGTTCATGCCCGAAGCTAGCCATTGTAAAATATCTAATACAGCAATTCTTGTATTTTTTATACATGGTTTACCAAATCTTATATCGGGGTTAATATCAATATGCGATAAATAATTTTGCATAACCAAAGTTACAAATAATAATATGGATTAATAAAAAAGAAAAATATTGAATGCTGTTTGGCGTTAGCAAATTGTTTGAAGGGCGGCATTCAAATAAATTGTATTGGTGGAATAAAACAAACGTACGTGCAAGAATGCATTATATGTGTAGCACATACGAATGCGACAGAATTTACTTTTCCTTGTCTTTTATTCCTCGCTTTCTCTATTCCTGGGTAAATTCTTTTCTAATTTCTACACTTTTTAACCGTTGGTTTATCCAGTTTTCAGAATAGCCCAATTGCATGTATTGTTCCAAAGCCCTATCAATGCTTAGCTCTGGGTCTTGCATTACGTCCAATCGTTCTGCTGCTACTTTTGCTAGCCAGGTTTTAAAAAGTTCTGCCTTTGGCGATGGTATAGATTGTATGAGGCGAAAAAGTTGTTCCGTATCGGCTACATCGGTCAGGCGTATTTTACCATCTTCGGCAGGCAATTTCAAATGGTTACAATTTGTAACCGTTTCATTCCCTTCTTCTTTTAACCGTTGCTTAAGTTTTCTCCAATAAGCATTTGGGTCAACAGTTTCCGTTAATACCGCTATCGCTATTTTTTCTGCGGTTAAGTTGTGCTGTGCATGAGTGAGACTAAGCTCGGCGCCCGCCAGTGTGGGCATGAGCGGCATATTTGCGCAAGGGTGCGGAGAGAACGCTGCACTAGAGGGGTAAAATCCTTTTTAATAATAAACCCTACAGATGCTTTGCATAACGATAGGGGTAGAAGGGCAAAACCAAACAATGTCATTAAAGTTTTTGGGCAGGGTTTACTTTAGGCCAACATCCGTTCTTATCTTTATGCAAATGATACAACAAGGCGAAAAACAGCCACAAATCCGCATATTGGCAGATAGCTTCTTGCCATCATTTAAATTGCTACGCCAGCACAATCCACTTCGCTTGGCGGGCGCTACCGCTTTTTTTACCACATTTGCATTGCCACCCATTGTAATTATATTGGCGCAACTTTTTGGTTTGCTCATCAATCCCATGCTCGTAGGCAAAGGCCTTATAGAAAACATTGGCAATAACCTCGGGCAACAGGGTGCAGAGCAGGTAAGAGAAGTAATACGCAGCATCAGGGGATTTAGCGAGCACAATTATGTTTTTATTCCGGGGTTTGTATTTTTATTGTTTGTAGCCACCACTCTTTTTAGTGTTATCAAAAATTCTTTTGAGCAAATTTGGGAAGTAACACAAAGCGAAAAAGCTGGTTTTATACAAGGCCTTGGTAGCAGGTTAAAATCATTGGCCGTTATAGTTTTGGTGGGTATTTTATTTTTTGCCGAGCTTTTTCTTAGAAGTATAGAAACAATAGGCGGCGATTATGTAGAAAAAATTTTTGGAAACGGAAGTATTTATTTTAAGTTGGTGTTTAGTGAGGTAACGGCGGTCGTTATTGTATCTACATGGTTTGTACTAATGTTTCGATTTCTTACCAACGGACGCCCTCATTGGAAGGCTTCCTTCCTCGGAGGAATACTTACGGGCATTTTATTTATTGGCGGTCGTGTTATTTTAAAAGTATTGTTGATAAAAGGAAATGTGGGCACACTCTACGGTACATCTAGTTCTGTAATGCTGGTGCTGCTCTTTGTATTTTACTCTTCTTTTATTTTATATTTTGGCGCCTGTTTTATAAAAATATATTCCGATAAAATGGGGTGGGCACTAGCGTTTCACAAAAAGGCTGCTAAGGGGAGCACGCAGGAAAACGCTGCGGTAGAGGGGTAAGGTTTGTATGGGCAAATACAGCTTTATATTTATACATTTTTTGAGACGGTTTGCTAACCGCCAAGGATTGTGGGGCAAGAGAAGGCTTCGTTAATGGGGAAGATTGTAGAGGGTGCAAAATAAGTGCAAGGGTTTTTAGGTAGCTGTAAAGATACGCTTACACACACTGCTGGGCGGCATATCAGCGCAAGGGTGGCTTATTAGTTTTCTTATAATTGTAAGATGTAAAAAGGGATAAAATCCACAACCAGATGTTATTTCAAATGTAGGCAAATAATCATACACCAAATAGGGTAAGGTAATTTTTAATAAATGTTAAGCAAAGGCGTATAAGCGTACATAAGGTAGATATCCACTTTTAATATTATCAACTATTGTCGGCTTGTCGGCTACGCAACGCTTCACGCTTTTGTTCACTTAAATCGACCACAACGGTACCCGCAAGGTAATCATGAAATGCCCTACGCTTATTGTTTAAAAACATCGTACCCAACTCTAAGAAAAACCATATCAATGATGTTATGGCAAAAATATTATTGTAATTGGTTTCGGCCATTGCTTGCTCAACATTTACCGTTTTGGCTGAAACCATATAAAGATAAATTGCTTCAGCGATAGCGACAAAAAACCAAATGGACTCCCGTAGAAAAGCATTTTTATAGCCAATCATGTTTTTTTCCTGCAAGTCGAAAACTTTGATACCAACCAAGCGCTTGCCCAAAGTTTGACCATATTTGCCGTGCCCCACAACCATGTATGCTTTATACAAAACAGTTTCTACAAGTGCGCAAAGCGTAAACGATGCAATGCTATTGTTTCTTACAGTAGCAAAAGACAATGAAATGGGCATAAAAACAATTCCATCTATAATGCCCGCACCCAAGCGCTTACTGAATGTTTGGTATTTTGGTAATATGCTCATAGATGTTTAAATGTATGGTAATAAAAGATGAAAGTAAATGTATTTTGTTACAGCTGGTCTTTATTTTTTTATTGGGGAATAGTGGGGTGTTAATTAATCATTTTAGGGAATTGCTTAGAGGTTGAGACTGATGGGTTGTTTGGATGCTGCTGCGTAAATAGGCTTGCACATTTATGCTGGGAGTAGGATCTGCAGAAGCTTACGTTGTGCAGTGGGAAGAAAGAGAGGTCTGTGTTAAAAGGCAGACTTGCTTTTTTATTATTTAGTTAAT
>JANMGS010000403.1:0-4066 GCA_031374745.1 Ferruginibacter sp.
GATTTAAGTATTTAGATTTAAGTATTTAGATTTAAGTATTTAGATTTAAGTATTTAGATTTAAGACACAAGACATAAGATAAAAAATCTAAGTGTTGGTGAAATAAAAAAAGTTTGATTTTAAAACATTATTAATTATTCATTATAAAATTCTCCATTCCTTACATTTTCATCACGGAAGCGGCGAAGTTACGAGCCTCTCCATCTGTTTCAAAATATTCTTCTAAAGTAGGTTTTTCTATAAATGGTACCTGGGCCATTGTTTTTTCCACCACAGCTGTTATATCTAAAAAGCCGATTCTGTTTTGCAAAAAAGCCCAGACTGCCACTTCATTTGCAGCATTTAGTACACAGGGTTTGTTGCCACCCGCTTTTAAAGCTTCTATAGACAATCCAAGGTTCCTAAAAGTTTTATAGTCAGGCTCTTCAAAAGTAAGACTCGGATATTTTTTAAAGTTAAATCTCGGAAAATCGTTCTTCAATCTTTCTGGATAGCCCAATGCGTATTGAATGGGTAGTTTCATATCTGGTAATCCCATCTGTGCTTTTAAGCTTCCATCTTCAAACTGCACCAAACTGTGTACAATACTTTGCGGATGCACCACAACTTCTATTTGCTCTGGTTTTAAATTGAAGAGCCACTTGGCTTCTATCATTTCTAGCCCTTTGTTCATCAATGTTGCCGAATCGATAGATATTTTTGCCCCCATACTCCAATTAGGATGTTGGAGTGCATGATCTCTTTTTACATTAACCAAAAAGTTGGGTTTTTTGCCCAAAAAAGGACCACCGCTTGCTGTTAAAATTATTTTCTCTATCGGGTTACGCACTTCTCCTACCAAACATTGAAAAATAGCAGAATGTTCACTATCTACAGGTATAATGGGAGACCGATATTCAAATGCCTGTTGCATTACGATATCTCCCGCTACTACCAATGTTTCTTTATTGGCCAATGCTATTACTTTTCCTTTTTTTACCGCTTTGAGCGTGGGTTTTAAGCCAGCAAAACCTACAATGGCTGCAAGCATTACATCATATGTATCAAAATCAGCTACCTCTTCTAGCGCTTTTTCACCAGCAAAAACCTTTATTTCGGTGCCAGCCAAAGCTTGTTTTACTGCTTCATATTTTTTTTCGTCGCCAATTACTACCGCATTGGGCATAAATTCTAGTGCCTGTTCTATTAGTAACGTATGGTTTGTTTGAGCAGTAAGTATTTCAGCTTCTAAGATATTTGCATGCGCACGTATTACCTCTAGTGCCTGCGTGCCTATAGAACCTGTAGAACCTAATATAGCAATGCGCTTTTTTTCTGTCATGAAAGATTTTTATCACTGTTTTTAAAATACTGGAATTAATTTTTCTACTCTATTTACTTTTCTACTTTATTTACTTATTTCCTGGTAGGTATTCTTTATTTCTAACAAATCTGCAATTTTCCTATCGTTACTCAATTTAGGAACCTTATTTTGGCCGCCAAGTTTGCCAATGCTCTTCATATATTCTTTAAAGCCATTTTTTTGCACTGTTGTTATTTTCAATTCTTGCAAAATATTGCCTTTCACTAGGTCATCATAATAAACATTTTTTGCCCGCAGGTTATCATCAATTTTCTTGGCAAAATTATCTAAACTTTTTGGTGCAGTTTCAAATTCGATAAACCACTCATGGTAACTTTTACCTTCATCCGACGATACATAAGGAGCCACTGTAAATTCATTGATGATAATATTTTCCTCTTGCGTAGCTTTTAAAATGGCAGCCTCTGCTTCTTCTACAATCACATGCTCACCAAAGGCAGAAATAAAATGCTTGGTTCTACCACTTACAATAATCCGATACGGATTGGTAGATAAAAATTTTACTGTGTCGCCAATATTGTACGCCCATAAACCTGCATTGCTGCTAATGATGAGTGCATAATTTTCCCCTACAACCACTTCCTTCAATGTTAACCTTTGGGGTTGTTCATTTTGCAATTCATCTACCCGTACAAACTCATAAAAAATTCCACTATTGGTATTTAGCAACATACCCTTTTCCCTTTGCGAATCCTGAAAAGCAAAAAAACCTTCGCTGGCAGGAAACAATTCAATTGTATCGATAGGTTTACCTATGGTTTCTATAAGCTTTGCCTTATAAGGTTCATAATTCACACCACCTTGCACCATCACACTAAAATTTGGAAAAATCTCACTCACTTTTTTACCTGTTCTTTCTTGCAACTTATCAAAATACATTTGCACCCAAGGTGGTATCCCACTTATCAACGTCATGTTTTCGTTGATCGTTTCATCTACAATTTTTTCTAATTTTTCTTCCCACTCTTCTATACAATTTGTTTCAAAAGAAGGCAGTTGATTGCTCCTAAGGTATTTTGGAACATGATGATTTACAATTCCACTCAATCGACCTGTAGGAATTCCACCTACACGTTCGAGCTCAGGCGATCCACTCAAAAAAATCATTTTCCCATCAGCAAATTTGCTGTTTCCACTTTCTACCATATAACACAACAATGCATTTCTTGCGGTATTTATATGATTGTGTATGGAATCTTTCGAAATTGGAATATATTTTACTCCGCTTGTAGTACCACTTGTTTTTGCAAAATAAATAGGCTGTCCTTTCCACAATACATTGTGTTTGCCTTCTTTTATTTTTTCTATATAAGGTTTAAAAGCTTCATAATCTCTAATAGGTACCTGTTTTACAAAATCCTCATGGGATTTTATTTCCTCAAATGAATGATCTGCACCAAATACGGTTTTACCGGCAGATTTTATGAGCATAGAAAAAATTTGGTCCTGGTCTGCTAGGGCAGTTCCCATTCCTTTTTTTATCTGTTTGTATATATAATTGGCAAAAGGTTTTGCCAATAGCGATTTTAATTTCATTTTTTCAAGTTCATCTAATATTCAAGATCAATTTTTTCGAAGCACAAAGTTGATGTGTTATTTAAAAGAAAGGTACAATATTATCACAAATTTATAGCACAAATATCCCCAAACTATTTACAATCCCCACAAGGCCAATTGGTATCTAGATCCATGACAGTTACCACGGTAACATCATTTTCATGTGGTGCAAATATAATTCTTACATGCTGCCCATCATGGGTTACTCCCTCCAAAGGAAACGTTATTCCTTTTTCACTCTCTTGCTCTTTACTATAATTGATTTCTCCTTTTTGTAAAATTTCTTTCACTTCCGTTTCATCTATATGCCTACAGTCCATTCTACATTTTGCATGCTTACTGTATTTTATTGTTTTATTACTGCCTCGCAGTTGTGTATAAGCATCCGTAGCGTTTTCTACCGTTACCCTATCTCTTATATCAACCTTACCTCTTTGCCCTTTTTTTATAAAAAACAAAGCCAAGGCTGCTACAAGTAGAATTATGTAAGAGATGTTTTTATTTTTCACTGCTGCAAGGTATGGAAAAAAGGGGCATCTATATCGGGTAATGAACATGGAAATGCCTACATCTTGGCTCAAAATAGCAAAATGCACCACTTCTCTACTTTGTAATGTAGTAGATATTAGAATTTACAGGAATATGCCTTGTTTTGCATAGGACAGGTTCTTATCTAAAATCCCTTTCTAGATAAGAAATAAATGTTTAACAAAAAATAAAGCGTCTTAAGTATTAAAATAAACCTTCTATACTTAAATACCTTTCTCCCGTATCATAGTTAAAAATAAGTACAGTACTTCCTGCTGGTATTTCTGGCAGTTTCTTTGCCAATGCCGCCATTGTAGCGCCACTTGATATACCCTGAAAAATACCTTCTTCTTTGGCTGAACGAATGGCAAAATCGTAAGCTTCCTCTTTGTCAACTTGTATTACTCCATCTAACAAATCGGTATGTAAATTACCTGGTATAAATCCAGCACCAATACCTTGCAATGGATGCGGTGCAGGGCTACCCCCACTAATTACAGGCGAAAGTGCTGGCTCAACAGCAAATACCTTTATGGCAGGAAAATGCTTTTTTAATACTTGTGCAACACCTGTTATATGTCCGCCAGTTCCAACTCCTGTGATTAAAAAATCGATGCC
>JANMGS010000406.1:0-7877 GCA_031374745.1 Ferruginibacter sp.
AAATTTAAGTTTGGTTGTGCTACACCAAATTTATCAATTCTCTTTTGAAGAATTTTAAATGTTTGGTTGATGGCTCCTTTACCAATTTCTTTCAATTTAGAAGTAACAGCAGCATCATTGTCGCCAATTTTTACTTCCTTATTTGGACCAGAAAATAATTGTGATAGTTTGCCAGCACCATTTTGTGATGCATAGGTGCTGCTAAATAAATCTATGAAATTTCCTTCGGTCGTAGCTTGTTGCGCTTTTGCTGTTTGCAAAGCTCTTAGTAAGGCTGGGTCTTTTGGGTTATTGCTTAGGGATTTTAACAATCCTTCTAAACTTACATCCATGGTTACACCCATACCACCTTGCAAATCTAAACCAAGGTTAAGTTCGTACTCTTTGCATTTTTGGTAACTAGTACCTGTTATTGGAAAAATTTCTTTTTCTTTGGTACTGTCTAAAATGCGTTGTGTTTTTGCATTGATGATAGCATCTTTTTCATCTTGTGGCAAGCCAGCAATTTGATTTTTTACAAGCCTAGTTGCTTGTTCTTTTACTCTTCCTTCGTAGCTGCGCACTACCCAAGTATAAGAAAGCTCCCATAGAGATATGAGAATAAGTGCAATCGTGAAAAACCAAACTAAACCTTTCAATTTCATGTTAAAAATCTTTAAAAATAAGCGTTGTTAATTTTTTTTACAGGTGTGCAAAGATAAGGGAAAATGGTATTGTTGGATAAATTTTCATATTATGGAAATGTATGAGGGAAAACTGGTTTGACAAGAATGTAAAAGTTTGGTTATTATATCGTTGTAAGTTCAGTTGGTAATTTTGGGTTTTTGTTGATTAAAGATATATTGATGACGGGCTGCGCTTGCTTAGCCGTAAATCCTTTTTTTGTTTGCCTTTGAAACAAAAAAAGTTTGTAGGCGGGCAGCGGTCAAATGATGGTATTTGGTATTGTTTGACAGCCCCAAAGGCTGTAACAGAGATGACATCTTTTTTTAGAACGACATCTCTTACAAAGATGTCATCTCTTTCGACAATATTAAATACCCCAAAGCATTTTCATTAATAAAGATAAAACGGCTTATTTTTACAACTCTATCAGCCGGCTGTCGCTTTCTCGCCTTGGCGGGAGGGAGGAAAGTCCGGACAGCGTAGGGCAATACACCGGTTAACGACCGGCTGTTTTGTCACACTGAGCCTGGCGAAGTGTGCAAAATAAGAAAGAGTGCCACAGAAAATAACCGTCCCTATGGCTTGCTGTAGGGATAAGGGTGAAAATGTGAGGTAAGAGCTCACGGTCTTGCAGGGTAACCTGCGGGATGGGTAAACTTTGTATGCTGTAATGCCACATATACCCTTGGTCTTGCTTTTGCAGGAGGCAGGCGGCTCGTTTGCTTGCGTGTAATGCGCAACAGGGGAGGGTAGGCAGCAAGATTGTAACAGTAATGTTGCAGCAAGATAAATGACAGCCCTTATTGCAACGACCTTGCAATAGGAACAGAATCCGGCTTATGGTTGATAGAATTTTTATTTATTATTTTAAAAAAAACACATGAAAATTATTTCTTTTTTACTGATGGGTTTTTGTTTGTCTTTAAACACCCAAGCACAAACGGAAACTGCTAAAAGTACTTCTGTTGATTCTTCCAAAATTATACAAGTGGTAGAAGCCTCTTGTGGGCAATGTCAATTTAAAATGGCTGGTAAGGGTTGTACCCTTGCGGTAAGAATAAATGGCAAGGCGTATTTTGTAGATGGTACAGATATAAACAAACATGGCGATGCCCATGCATCCGACGGGTTTTGTGAAGCCATTAAAAAAGCAGAAGTAAAGGGAGAAATTGTGAAAGATATATTTGTCGTTTCTTACTTTAAACTTATCAATACAAAAGAATAAACAAACATTATCCAATAGAAAAGCCCAATCATATTTTAAATACGATTGGGCTTTTTTAATTATGATTGATTGGTAAATTAGTAACTTAACTAAACTCCTAAACCCCTAACCCTCTAACCCTCTAAACCTCTCAAACCTCTCAACTATTTACACCCTACCCACAACCTATCTTCTTTTTGAAAAAACCACCAGATGCCATTTGCATAACTAAAATTAAAATTATACTCTAGCTTAATGGATTCCGGAATAGTGAAAGCTACTTTGTTAAGAAATCCGGTTTTCTTATCATACAATTCGATGGTACGATCTGTTACATTTAATACTGCCAATTCTCCTTTTGGTATATTGGTATATTGCACAGATAGGTTTCTATCTTCCCACCTAGTAGCAGATTCATCCTCCGTTAAATCATCGGATTCTTTTTTTGTTTTGCAACCTGCATATATGTAAGTAAGCCACCCCAAAGGTTTTAATGTTTTTGAGTCATATTTTTCTACATAATGAGTAGGGCTGAGATAAACGATGTTATTACCTGGCGTATAATAAAGTCCTACAGATTGGCCATCTGGTTGATTCATACCTTCAAAATCAATCTGCTTACTTTTTATTTTTCCATCTTTTTCTAGTTCTATATGTCCTACACCGCTAGAATCGTATGTATTAAATTGCAGTAGTTTGCTTAATGGGTTGTACCAAATGCCCCTAAAATCATAATCTGCCATCTGGTCTTCTTGTATAATTTTTCCTTTATCGTTAAAAACGCCCATAGGATAAGAAGCATTGCCCGCCATACTGGAGTAGTATTTTTTTGTGATGGGATGCCAGGCCACTGCAGCACTATTGCTACCACTTCCTTCGGGCATTTGTAGGGATATTACCTGTTTTAATTCTTTTTGAGCCTGTAAAGGCGACACTACAAAAACGGAAAGTACAAGGGTAACTGCAAAAATAATTTGTTTCATGAGTCTTGGTTTTAGGTACAAATTTAATATGAGCATCTTGTTATAAAAATACCCATAATTGGGTATATTTATGGGTTTTTGATTTTATGTATTTTAATGGCTTTATTTTTTATTTATTAGTTCATAATGATGTAAAAGCTGTTTGAATTAAATTCTTCCATTACCAAATAGGTTCTTCATCCAATTTTCACCGCTGAGAAAAGGAAAATAAAGCGTTTACACTGAGTTTCTCTCCGGTGAATGTAAGAGTGACAATATTAAAAGAACCCTTCTTAATAAGCTAAATAATAGCTTCCATAAAATTCATGAACTTGTAGAGACAAAATACAATAATAATAGTGAGAGATATATAGAACATATACTTGCCACTCTCCCTAGAAGGGTCGTCGTATTTATAGTATTCCTTTTGGGTATACTTACTGATAGTTTTTGCAAAAGCCAGGTTATAACCAATAATGAGTCCCAACACACCCAGTACACCAAGCCAACCCAAAAATTGTTGCGGAAAGGTAGCTTCTTTACCTTCAGAAAGTATTTCGTGTTCTTCTTTTATTAATATTTGCTTTATTGAATAAATATCGAGTGGTAAAAGATTTCGAAAGCTTAACTCCGCTTCTATAGCTTGTAGCATTTCTGGATCCCACTCGTTAAATTGATATACCCTAGTAAGTAGTTCTTCGTCTGCTAATAAGCTTGCTATTTCCTTAAAATAATTGTCCATCTTTTTATCTGTATGCGTTGCAATGAGCAAGTTATTGAATAAAATTGAGGAGTGCTTTAAATGGCATTATTTAAAAATTGTCGCAAGCGCAGTCAACTTCTATTAGTAATTTCAAAATAAATGTATGAAATAAAGGTTGACAACCCTATTTGCAAATTTCCTCAATAATTAATTATATTTATCCTTAAAATAACCAGCTCGTATTTTGTACATCAATATTCATAGTCACAACCCTTCTTTAAATAATAGCCATTTTGTAATTCAAAACCTTTACAACAATTTTGAAACGATCGACGATAAAGGTTTCTATTCTATTGGCATTCACCCATGGTATATAGAGGAAAAAAATTGGCAAAAACAACTTGCTACATTGCAAACGCATGCCTTGCAAAAATCAGTATTGGCTATAGGAGAATGTGGTTTAGATAAATTGTGCAACACAGCTTTTTCATTGCAAGAAAAAGTATTTGTTGCACAAATATTATGGGCAAATAAAATAAACAAGCCACTTATTATTCATTGTGTAAAGGCGTACGCAGAAGTGCAACAATTATTGAAAGAATGTAAAAATAAAGTACCCGTTATTTTTCATGGGTACAATAAGAATGAAATACTGGCAAAAGAATTAACAGAGAAAGGCTATTTCGTTTCTTTTGGTAAAGCACTTCAAAATGTTTCTTTACAACAGGTTTTATCAACATTGCCTTTAGAGCAACTATTTTTAGAAACAGATGATGCGGACATTTCCATAGAAGCAGTTTATAGCCTAGCAGCCGCTGGTTTAAAAACCGAATTAAATACACTTATTTTACAAATAATAAATAATGCCAAAGTTGTTTTTGGTATAAGTATATCAATATGACAAAAGATTTTTCTTGGCTCAGTAGAACAGAATTATTAATAGGAAAAGATGCATTGCTAAAACTAGCCAATAGTCATGTGATGATTGTTGGGCTTGGGGGTGTTGGATCTTTTGCAGCAGAGTTTATTGCTAGGAGTGGAGTGGGTAAAATGACCATTATTGACGGAGATGTGGTAGATCCTACAAACCGAAACCGACAGTTACCCGCACTCTCCACCAACCATGGAGCATACAAAGCAACTGTTATGGCCGAAAGACTCAAAGCCATCAATCCTGAGATAGATTTGATCGTAGTACAATCGTTTATAAATCCAGAAATGGTTGCACAATTGCTTAGTGTGCCTCCCGATTATGTTATTGATGCCATTGATAGTATTACACCCAAACTTACTTTTCTTGTACATGCAGTAGAAAAACAAATACCTATTGTAAGCAGCATGGGAGCTGGTGGAAAAATGGATCCAACCGTATTGCAAGTAGCTGATATTTCTAAAACCTATAATTGTGTATTTGCCCAACAAATACGAAAAGTTTTAAAAAGAAATCACCAAATAAAGCACGGAATAAAATGTGTATTTTCTGCCGAACTTCCCAAAAAGGAAAGCTTGATAATGACTGATGGAAGCAACTATAAAAAATCTGCTTATGGCACTGTTTCTTATATGCCTGCTGTGTTTGGTGCCGTAGCCGCTAGTGTGGTTATTAGGGATTTGGTTGAGTTGGTCTAGCAATTTACAATACCCTCCATTTCATTTTTATACCTTTGATTGATTCAAAAACCTTTATTTTTAAAGCACATTAAATTAAATATGAAAGCCAACATTTATTTTCTTGCAGTAGTTTTTTTGTGTCTATCTAACGTATCAAAAGCACAAAAAAATAGTATTGGCATTATAAATGAAATAAAGAATTGGCAACGAACATTAAATGATGAGTACAAAGACAAAACAAAAAGTCCACTTGCTGCTAAGGATTTAGCATTTTTTACTGGCCATCAATTTTTTACAATTGATACAGCTTTTAGGGTAAATGCAACAATTGTTTTATCATGTAGCCAAGAAGAAATACCTTTTAAAACAACTTCGGACAAAATAAAAATGCACACGAAATATGCAGATTTACATTTCAATATAAAAGGAGAGCCTTTTGTTTTAAGTGTTTACCAATCTAAAGATTTGATGAAAACGAAAGAATATGCTGATTATCTTTTTTTACCATTTATAGACGCTACTACAGGTGAAGAAACCTATGGTGCTGGCAGGTACATTGATTTGAAATTGCCCAAAAGCGGCGATTCAATTATCATCGACTTCAATAAAGCTTACAACCCCTATTGTGCCTATGCTACTGGGTTTTCCTGCCCCAAAGTACCAGCAGAAAATGAATTAAAAATAAAGATATTGGCTGGAGTGATGTATGTAAAATCTCATTAATTAAATATTATATAACTTTAGTCATTGCAAACCAAAATTTACTGTTATGAAATATGCATTTGCACTTCTAACATTTTTCTGTGTTTCCCTTTTGTGTAAAGCACAAATAAGCAAAACCAATGATAAAATTGTATGGAAGTCTTTTACAGATACGGCTTCATCTCTTAATTTGCAATATCCCTCCAATTGGTATTTGAAACTAACGAATGAAAAAGCTGTTTTCGTTTTAAAATCACCTGAAGAAACAAAAGACGATAAATTTTTAGAAAATATGAACCTGATTGTAAAAAATTTACCTAATGCTTCAAATTTTACAAATGAGGATTTATCGAAATTATCTGTTGATGGATTGAAAAAAAAATATCCCAATTTAATAGTTAAATCATCTAAGAAAATAACCTGGCTAAAAAAAGATGCATGGGAACTGCAATATGAATTCTCTGAAAATGATTTTCCTGCAAGTATTATTCAAAAGGTTCTTTTTTACCAGAACAGGCTGTATATATGTACCTATACTGCACAAGCAAATAAAAAAGATATTTACCTAGACAAAGTAAACGAGATATTTGAAAAAATGTCTTTGAATTAAGCAAGGCTATTTTGAACTAACTGATTGAAAAAAACACTACCGATTTATAAGCAATCATTTTTTATGTATTTTTTATTCTCAAAAAATATTCATTACTTTTTTTTCTAATTTTTCTCTTCAACAACTAAAACAAACTATTATGGAACTTAAAATGTGGCTTCTACTCGTAGTTGGTCTTATTCCTCTTTTGGTGGGATTCGTTTGGTACAATCCAAAAGTATTTGGAAATGCTTGGATGAAAACCATTGGCATAACAGAAGAATCTATGAAAGGGTCAAATATGGCCTTTATCTTTGGATTGTGTTATGTTTTTGCCTGTATGTTGGCATTGGGATTAATACCTGCTGTAATTCATCAAACTGGTTTCGACTCTATTTTTCAAGGCGACAATTCTCCTGAATCTGCCGCATACAAGAAAAACTTTTTTGAAACCTATGGCACCCGTTTTAGAATATTTAAACATGGGGCTTTACATGGGACTTTAACCGCCATTTTTATTGCTTTACCTATCATTGGCACTATTGCATTGTTTGAAAGAAGAAGCTTTAAATATGTTGCCATTCATGTAGGCTATTGGTTTGTTACCTTAGCTTTAATGGGCGGTGTTATTTGTGCTTTTCTATAATCATCAGTTAAAAAAGAAGATCCCCTCTTGGCAATTTTATTTTGTATAATAGAATTGTTGAATTAATTAAGTGATTTACTTTATACTATATGATCATTTAAGTTGCCAACAATTTTTATTATTTGTCCATCTATCTTTTTTTTAAAATGGTTTCTAATGGTAGTGCTTTTTGTTTTCAATAAACATAATAAGAAAAGTAAAAAAGGTTGCAATATAGTTGCAACCTTTTTTATTTAATCAATCTATTGGGAAACCAGTAACAATTATTTTTATTGCAAGGTTTCCATTCTTGTTATAGGTTTGGTGATCGCTTAATGCCATAAACATACTCATACTTTTTACCATTCATATCAACAATAACAATCGCATTACCAATCTTAGAAACGTTTATATTATAACTCCCGTTAGATCCGGTAATGGTTCCATTCTCAATAGAAACTTTGGGATCGCATGTTGAGCTATTGGAAATAACTTCAATTGGATTGTCTTCTCCAATCCATAAAGTACTGTTGGTTTTATCTTTTGTAAGTTTTACAATAGGGATAGCATTTTCCGTATCCTTCTCTTTCGTTCTTATACTTATTGCACCATTTTTCCCTTGTTCACCATACAAGGTTGTGGCAGTATTGCCTTTCATCACTTCAACGCTTTGAATTTGGTTTGCATTGAGTTTTTCAATTTGAGGAGCGGTAGCAATGGTATTGTTAATGACGTACAAAGGTTTCTCTTTTATTTTACCCTTTATGCTAATTAGAGGATTAGCTGACTGGGGTTTGTTAAGGCTTTTTGTTTTT
>JANMGS010000494.1:0-2579 GCA_031374745.1 Ferruginibacter sp.
GTAGCTCAGTTGGTTAGAGCATCAGATTGTGATTCTGAGGGTCGGGGGTTCGAGCCCCCTCGATTACCCATAAAAAGGCTTTTCGAGAAATTCGAAAGGCTTTTTTTATTCAATTTATTGTCATTAAATAGTAAAGCACCCTTTTTTACTCCCCGTTTAACAAAAAATTATTACCTTTTATCACTTCAATTAAACTTGTAACTTCATTTTTACGTTAATTTTACTACATGCAAAAAATTGCTACATTTATTATGAGTAAGAAATTCATTCCTGTAATGCTCGTTATTTTGGGCGCTAGTTTTTTTATTGCTTTTAAATCTCAAGGCAGTTCTGATAATAATGAGAATCCTAAACTACGTTATGCAAAAATTTTAAGAAACGTAGGTATCTTGCTGGAAGAAGGACACTTTAGCCCAAGAAAAATTGATGATGAATTTAGTAAAATCATTCTCAAAAGATTTGAAGAGGATTTGGATGGTGAAAAAAATATCTTTTTTCAATCAGACATAGATGCATTGAAAAAGTACGAGACTAAAATTGATGATGAAATTCACGGGGCGGAATTGCTATCTTTTTATGATATCAATACTATATATTTAAAAAGGCAAAATGAAGTATCTAAACTTTACATAGACTTACTTGCAAAGCCTTTTGATTTTACCATAAATGAGTCTTTGGAAGCAAATCCCGATAAACTTACTTTTCCAAAGAACGAAGCTGAACGAACTGATATGTGGAGAAAGCGTATGAAGTTTATGGCATTGGGAAAATACCTAGAACTACAAGAAGACAGAACCAAGGGTAAGGAAAAAAAAGATTTTAAATTTAAAGCAGATAGTACGCTTGAAAGAGAGTCGAGGGATTTTGTAAGAAAACAAATGGTGCGCTATTTTACAACTAAAATAAGTAGAGAAACTATAGATGAAAACTTTAGCACTTTTGTAAATAATATTGCTGGTACAATGGATCCACATACCGATTATTTTGCTCCAGTAGATCTTAGAAGTTTCAACGAATCGATGAAAGGAAGTTTTTATGGAATAGGAGCACAACTAAAAGAGGAAGATGGCAAAATTAAAATAACAAGCCTAGTAAGTGGCATGCCAGCATGGAGAAGTGGCGAACTTAAAGAAAATGATGAAATTATAAAAATTGGTCAAGGAAAAGAGGAGCCAATTGATGTTACGGGCTACTCTGTAACGGATGCAGTGAAAATTATTCGTGGTTCAGAAAAAGGCTCGGAAGTAAGGCTCACCGTTCGTAGGATTGATGGAAGTATAAAAGTAGTTTCCCTGTTAAGAGATGAAATAAGAATTGATGAAACGTTTGCAAAATCGGTGATCATAAACAGCGAACACAAAATTGGATACATTTATTTACCCGAGTTTTATGCAGATTTTCAAGATCCTAAAGGTAGAAGATGCGCTGCCGATGTAGCCAAAGAAGTTGAAAAATTAAAAGCCGAAAATGTAGACGGAATTGTGCTTGATCTTCGTGGAAATGGTGGAGGATCGTTGTATGATGTAGTGCAAATGGCAGGATTGTTTATTGAAGATGGCCCAATTGTACAGGTAAAAAGCAGAGATGATAAACCATCTATATTGAGGGATAGAGATAAAACTGTGCAATATACAGGTCCGCTAGCTGTAATGGTTGATGAAACAAGTGCTTCTGCTTCAGAAATATTTGCTGCAGCTATACAAGATTACAAAAGGGGAATAATAATAGGTAGCACCAGTAGTTATGGCAAAGGAACGGTACAAAGAACCATTCCTTTAAACCCCGAGAGTGAAAATTCTTTATTGGGTGTAAAAAAATCAGATGACCTTGGATCTTTAAAAATTACGCTTCAGAAATTCTACCGTATAAATGGTGGTGCCACCCAGCTCAAAGGTGTAACGCCAGATGTTGTTTTGCCAGATAGGCTTGAGTACCTTAAATTCAGAGAAAAGGACAATATTTATTCTTTGAAATGGGATGAAATTCCACAGGCAGAATATAAGCCATGGTTAAATACAACTGATTTAAGTACCGTTATTGCCAATGCAAATGCAGAAACTGCTAAAAATGCTAATTTTAATAAGATAAAAGCAAACGTATTGCTATTGGAAAAGAGTGTAAACAAAGAGTATAGTTTAAATTTGAAGCAGTACGATGCAGATCAAAAGCAAATTAAAGTTGTTTACAAACAATTGTAAGAAGATTACAAATTACCAAAACCACTCGATGTGAAAAATATCGCTTCTGATACTGCAGAGATTGCTAAAACAAAAGAGAAAATAGATGGTAATAAAAGATTTGTAAAAAGAGTAGGGGAAGATATTTACATTGATGAATCTGTAAAAATATTGAACAGAATGATTGTAAATGATAAAGTAGCTAGAAAAAATTAGCTTTAATGATTTTCCAAATAAAAGAGCCGCCATTTTTTAATGGCGGCTCTTTTAGTAATACATAATGCTACGATTATTTATTACAAATATCTTTCCGTAGTTATTTTTATATGATGATAAGCATGCCCAATAGTTATGAAGCCAATTAATTTCACCGTAGCTTGATTAGTGCCACTAAAAGCGCCT
>JANMGS010000499.1:0-8392 GCA_031374745.1 Ferruginibacter sp.
AAAATATCAACCTACCTAATTGGCTAATAATGTACCTTTGCAGCCTTAAAATAAACGAAAATTAGATGAGTGCGGGATACCAAACATACGGGCAGCTTAACCTTCCAAACATAAGCGAAGAGATATTGCAAAAATGGGCAAATACCGAGGCTTTTAAAAAAAGCATCGAATTGCGAGAAGGCAAAACTCCATTTGTGTTTTACGAAGGGCCACCAAGTGCCAATGGTTTGCCCGGTATACACCATGTAATTAGCCGAACCCTAAAAGATTTGGTGTGCCGCTATAAAACAATGCAAGGTTTTCAGGTAAAACGTAAAGGTGGTTGGGATACACATGGCTTACCAATAGAACTTGGCGTAGAAAAAATGCTTGGCATAACCAAAGAAGATATTGGCAAAAAAATAAGCGTAGAAGACTACAACAAGAAATGCCGAGAAGTAGTAATGCGGTTTAAAGATAAGTGGGACGATATTACGCAAAAAATGGGCTATTGGGTAGACCTTGATAATCCATACGTAACTTTTGAAAACAATTACATAGAAACATTGTGGTGGTGCTTGAGCCAGTTGTATAAAAAAGATTACTTGTATGAGAGTGTGAGTATACAGCCTTACTCACCTGCAGCGGGTACAGGTTTGTCTTCGCACGAGCTTAACCAACCGGGTACTTATAAAGATGTAAAGGATACAAGTGCTACGGTGATGTTTAAAGTGGCAAGTGGGCAATGGGCAGTGGGCAGTGGGCAAGGTTTTAAAGTGGCATCGGATATTGAAAAAAGCGGAGGAGAAATCTTTCTTATGGCATGGACAACAACTCCGTGGACATTACCATCCAACCTTGGATTAACAGTTGGACCTAATATTGATTATGTGTTGGTACAAACATTTAACCCATACACCTATTTGCCAAACAATATTATTCTTGCAAAAAACCTTGTGGGAAAATACTTAAAAGAAGAAGGAAAAGACGGGGATTTTGCAGCTTACAAAGCAGCAGATAAAAATATACCATGGAAGATAATTGCAGCATTTAAAGGAAGCGAACTCGATGGCTTAGTATATGAACAACTGCTTCCAAGTGAAGCAAATACCTTAGAAAAAATAGAGGAAATAACGCCAGGAGCAAAACCATTCCGTGTTCTTGTGGGCGATTTTGTAACTACCGAAGATGGAACCGGCATTGTACATACAGCCCCAGCTTTCGGAGCAGACGATTATCGTATTGGCAAGAAAAATAATTTGGGCATTTTAACACTAGTAGATAGACAAGGAAAATTTGTAGAAGGGGTAGGCGAATTCAGCGGCCGGTATGTAAAAAATTACAAAGATGAAAAGGATTATGTAGATGTAAACGTGGATATTTCTGTAAAATTGAAATATGAGAACCGTGCATTTAAAGTAGAAAAATACGAACACAGTTACCCACACTGTTGGCGTACAGATAAGCCCATTATTTATTATCCCTTAGATGCATGGTTTATAAAAACTACTGCTGCAAAAGATAGAATGGTAGAGCTTAATAAAAGTATTAATTGGAAACCAGCCAGCACGGGTACTGGGCGTTTTGGTAACTGGTTAGAGAACATGGTGGATTGGAATCTCAGCCGCTCTCGTTTTTGGGGTACACCCTTGCCCATATGGAAAACATCCGCAGGATCCGATGGAGAAGATGGGGAAGAGGAAATTTGTATAGGAACCATTGCCGAATTAAATGCTGAAATAAAGAAAGCCGCAGAAGTGCTTGGTGGGGAAACCAACAAGCATTATTTGCACGAAGGAATATTGGATTTGCACAAACCATATGTAGATGATATTGTATTGGTAAGTGCCACAGGTAAGCCAATGAAACGTGTACCAGACCTTATTGATGTATGGTTTGACAGTGGTGCAATGCCTTATGCACAAGGGGGTTTGCCAGATGCAAGTAGCAATGAATATGGAGAATTGAACACAGAGAATTTTTGGAAATACCATGCAAAAGATAAAAATTCTGAATTGTACAACCCCTTACCCTCCGGAGAGGGCGGGGATGGCGCCTCTGCTTTCCCAGCAGATTTTATTGCCGAAGGTGTGGACCAAACCCGAGGATGGTTCTATACCTTGCACGCATTGGGCACTTTGTTGTTTGATAGTGTTGCCTACAAAACAGTGGTGAGCAATGGCTTGGTGTTGGATAAGAATGGCAATAAAATGAGTAAACGTTTGGGCAATGTGGTAGACCCATTTGTAACCATCAATTCTTATGGAGCAGATGCCACACGCTGGTATTTGATTACAAATGCTAGCCCATGGGATAGTTTAAAATTTGATGAAGCGGGGATACAAGAAATACAACGTAAATTTTTTGGTACGCTGTATAATACCTATCAGTTTTTTGCTTTGTATGCCAATGTAGATGGTTTTGCTTTTAAAGAAAAATACATTCCTGTAAAAGAGCGACCAGAAATAGATCAATGGATATTGTCATCCTTAAACTCATTGATAAAAAAGGTTACGGAAAGTTTTGATAATTATGAGCCTACGCAGGCAGGAAGGGCTATAGAAGAATTTGTAGATACCCTATTGAGTAATTGGTATGTACGTTTGTGTCGTCGCCGTTTTTGGAAAGGCGAATATCAGCATGATAAAATAGCGGCATATCAGACGTTGTATGAATGTTTGGAAACCATCAGTAGATTAATAGCACCCATTGCTCCATTTTTTGCTGATTGGTTGTTTAGTAATTTAAATAACATTTCTGGTAGAATGGAAGAAACGTCTGTTCACCATAGTTTATACCCAGTTTCTGATGCGAGTATCATAAACAGTTCGCTAGAAAAAAGAATGCAATTGGCACAAGATACGTCTTCGTTGGTTTTATCCTTACGTAAGAAAGTGAATATAAAAGTGCGTCAACCACTACAAAAAATATTTATTCCTGCGCAGGATGCAGAAATGATTGCCAATGTTAAGTTGATTGAAGATATCATAAAAACCGAAACAAATATCAAGGATATAGAGATTCTGGCTGCCGATAATGATTTTATTCGCAAAAAAGCAAAAGCTAATTTTAAAACATTGGGAAAACGTCTTGGTGCAAAAATGAAGTGGGCGGCTGCTGAAATAGAAAAGTTTGGCGATGCTGAAATTGCTAAAGTACAGGAAGGCGATTTTGTATTAATTGACAACTCCTTAGCGAAAGATGACGAACAGATTACGCTTAACTTAGATGATATTGAAATAATAACAGACGAAATTCCAGGTTATGAGATTGCATCAAAAGGGTCATTAACAGTAGCATTGGATATAACTATAACCGAAGAGCTACAAAAGGAAGGGAATGCCCGTGAGTTTGTAAATAAGCTACAAAACATTAGAAAAGACAGTGGATTTGAATTAACGGATCGTATTTTGGTACAAATAGCTGAAAACGCTGCATTAGAGTCGTCAATAATGGAAAATAAAGCATATATTTGCGCCGAAATATTAGCTGATTCGCTTGCTTTTGTCCCACAAATTATTGATGGAGTAGAAGTTGAGGTAAACGAATCTACATTAACAGTAAGTGTTTTAAAAAAATAAAGCATCGTTATGGCCACTAAAAAACCAGCTGCAAAAGCAGCAAAAAAGCTAGCTCCTAAAAAAGTAGCGGCACCAGCTAAAAAAGTAGCAGCTTCAACTAAAAAAGTAGTGGCTGCTAAAAAAGTAGCAGCACCAGCTAAAAAAGTAGTAGCAGTGGCTAAGAAAGTAGTACCGGCTAAAAAGATTGCAATAAAGCCCGTTGCAAAACCAGCACCTAAAAAAATTGTAAAGTCAGCTGTAAAAGAAGTAAAAAAAGTAGCTGTAAAACCCGTAGCAAAAAAAGTTGTAGCTACAAAAACTCAAACAAAACCATTGACAAAAAAAATAGAAACAAAAAAGCCAACTGCTAAAACACCACCGGCAAAAGCCGTTGCAAAGGAAGTGGTGGTACCAAAAGTTACTGAGAAAGTTACCGCAAAAACTGCACCAGCAAAACCAGAAGTAAAAAAACCGTTGGTATTACCTAAAATTAACACCAAAACATCTCGTAAATACGAACCAGATTTTACTAAATCGGTATTGGATAAAGCAGTAGTAGATCGTGGAGCAGAAATTGTGATGTACAGCGATGCTGATTTGGCGGAATTTAAGGAATTGATTCAACGAAAACTAGGATCTGCAAAGAAAGAACTTGCCTATTTGCAAGGGTTGCTTACCCGTAAAGATGATATGGGTGGCGATGAAGGAGATGGTCGTTACATGACAATGGAAGATGGTAGTTTAAGTATGGAACGAGAGCAATTGAGTCAAATGGCGAGTCGTCAAATAACATTTGTAGACCATCTGGAAAAAGCATTGATGCGTATTGAAAATAAAACCTATGGTGTATGCAGGGTTACAGGAAAATTAATAGATAAAGCAAGATTACGTGCTGTACCCCATGCAACTTTAAGCATAGAAGCTAAAATGGGCTCTAATAAATAATAAAATTTGATATAATTAAAAAGGAGGATTCGAAAGATTCCTCCTTTTTTTATAGTATTAATAAAAACTAATTTTCATTTTAATGGAGGTATCCTAATATTCCTCTTTTTATTTTCCTAGTTTCCCATTATTTTTGCACGCCACACAAAAGGCAATTTCTCCATGCCAAAAAATCAATCAATACAATCTGTTTTAATAATTGGAAGTGGACCCATAGTTATAGGGCAGGCCTGCGAATTTGATTACAGTGGCACACAAGCTGCTCGCAGCCTTCGTGAAGAAGGGATAAGGGTTGTTTTAATCAACAGCAACCCTGCAACAATAATGACAGACCCTATGATGGCGGATAGGGTTTATTTACTACCACTTACAGTAGAAAGTATTGAACAAATTTTAGAAGAGAATCAAATAGATGCAGTTTTGCCAACTATGGGTGGTCAAACTGCGCTGAACCTTTGTAAAGAAGCAGATGAGTTGGGGGTTTGGGAAAAGTATAATGTAACATTAATTGGTGTTGATATTAAGGCGATAGATAAAGCAGAAGACAGGGAAAAATTTAGGTTATGGATGATTGAAATGGGCATACCAGTTTGCCAAGCACATATAGCCAATTCCTTTTTAGAAGGAAAAGAATTTGCACAAGAAATAGGATTCCCACTGGTGCTACGCCCATCGTTTACCCTTGGAGGCAGCGGGGGTAGCATTGTATTTAAAAAAGAAGACCTAGACGAAGCCTTAAACAATGCGCTTACTGCAAGTCCAATCCATGAAGTATTGGTAGAAAAAGCCATTGTTGGCTGGAAAGAATTTGAATTAGAATTGTTGAGGGATAATGCAGATAATGTTGCTATTATTTGTACAGTAGAAAATTTTGACCCGATGGGGGTGCACACGGGAGATAGCATAACGGTAGCGCCTGCTATGACATTAAGCGACACCGCATATCAATTGATGCGCAACACCGCCATTTCTATGATGCGAAATCTTGGAAATTTTGCTGGTGGTTGTAATGTACAATTTGCGCTTAACCCGCATACAGAAGAAATAATCGTAGTAGAAATAAATCCTCGTGTGAGCCGTAGCTCGGCCCTTGCTAGTAAAGCCACCGGGTATCCGATTGCAAAAATTGCAGCTAAATTAGCTATTGGCTATAATTTAGATGAATTAAAAAATCAGATTACACAATCTACTTCGGCTTATTTTGAACCTGCTTTAGATTATGTAATTGTAAAAATACCTCGCTGGAACTTTGATAAATTTAAAGGAGCCAATGATACGCTTGGGTTTCAAATGAAAAGTGTAGGAGAGGTAATGGCTATAGGGAGAAGCTTTGCAGAAGCCATTCAAAAAGCTTGTGTGAGTTTAGAAAACGAAGCGGTCGGTTTAGGTTATTATGGAAAAAGTGTAATGCACAGCGAAGAATTAATAGAGTACATAAAAATACCCAAATGGGATAGGGTTTTCCGTATAAAAGATGCCCTGATGGCAGGTGTGAGTGTAAAGCGCATTTGCGAAAGCACAAAAATAGACCGTTGGTTTATATATCAAATTCAAAAAATATGTGAATGCGAAAAAGAGATTGCCAAATACAATTTCGAATCATTACCGGAGTCAATATTGAAAGAAGCAAAAACACTTGGATTTTCCGATGAACAAATGGTACGCATTATGCAAGATGGCAATGCAGATGATTTATATGAGCGTAGAAAAACTTTAGGTATTAAAAGGGTATTTAAAATGGTAGATACTTGTAGTGCAGAATTTGAGGCAAAGACACCGTACTTTTATTCCACATTTGAAGCCTCCTCACAATCCACTGCTGGGGGAGGATTAATTTCCAATGAATCTAAAACTTCTGATAAAAAGAAAATAATTGTTTTGGGCAGTGGCCCAAATCGTATTGGTCAGGGTATTGAATTTGATTACTGTTGTGTGCATGGTTTACTTGCCATAAAAGAAGCTGGCTTTGAGGCTATCATGGTAAATTGTAATCCTGAAACAGTCTCTACCGATTTTGACATGGCAGATAAATTGTATTTTGAACCCGTGTATTGGGAGCATATTTGGGAAATAATTGAGCATGAAAAACCAGAAGGGGTTATAGTACAACTTGGTGGTCAAACGGCTTTAAAGCTGGCAAAAAAATTGACAGAAAAAGGCGTTAAAATCATTGGTACTTCTTTCGATAGTATGGATATAGCCGAAGATCGTGGGCGCTTTAGCGATATTTTGAAAGAGTTAGGAATTCCTTATCCAAACTATGGAACAGCGTACGATACAGATGAAGCCATAGAAGTTGCAAAACAAGTTGGTTACCCAGTTCTTCTTCGCCCAAGCTATGTACTAGGTGGGCAACGTATGCGAATTGTGTTGAACGACGATGAATTGGAAAAAGGCGTATTAAGTTTATTAAAACATTTGCCTGGTAATAAAATTTTAATAGATCATTTCTTAGACCGATGCCAAGAGGCGGAGATAGATGCGATATTTGATGGAGAAGATTTTCATGTAATGGGATTGATGGAGCATATAGAGCCTGCAGGTATACACAGTGGTGATAGCAATGCCGTATTACCACAATTTAACCTCACACCATTGGTAGTAGAAGCTATGGAAGAGTACGCCGAAAAAATTGCACGTACATTAAATATCAAAGGGCTGATAAATATCCAGTTTGCTATTAAGGATGGTAATGTGTACGTAATAGAAGCCAATCCTCGTGCTAGTCGCACGACGCCATTTATAGCCAAAGCTTATAATATTCCGTACCTAAATATTGCTACAAAAGTAATGTTGGGCGTAGCAAAACTCAAAGATTTTACTTTTGAGAAAAACCTAAAAGGGTTTGCTATAAAAGAACCTGTTTTTTCTTTCAATAAATTTCCAGGCGTAAACAAGGAGCTTGGCCCAGAGATGAAAAGTACCGGCGAAGCTATTCGTTTTATTAAAGATTTAAGAGATCCTTATTTTAGACAATTGTACAAAGAAAGGAGTATGCATTTGAGTAAATAAAAAATGCTTTTTGGGGCTTTTTATTTTTATGAACATAAAGTTCTCCTGTACATTGCCTGCCCACAACTAGCAAGCCCACAGACAAGTCTTTTTGCCTAAGGCAGAAAAAAGGGTTTGAAGTTAAGTTCAGCCCTTCGCCAATTTATCGTTTTCTACTTTTATTTAAGCGTAAACTGCCAGCAACTACCATTATAAACTTTACAATAACTTTTCAATTGTAAAAGCGAAATTTGTAACATAAGTATGCCAATAAAAATGACGATTAGAAAGCACCATATAATTAGCCAAATTACTATAGCCTTATTATTTTTTAGCATTACAGCCAACGCCCAAATTTTTACTCCTAAAAATTACCCCAAAAATTATTTTCAATGGCCAGTAGGTGCAGCAGTAGGTATTGTGGCAAATTTTGGAGAGTTGCGCCCCAATCATTATCACATGGGATTAGATTGTAGAACAGATCAAAGAGAGAATTTACCTGTGTACGCAGCAGCAGATGGATATATTGCAAAAGTAAAAATAGAGCCTTATGGTTTTGGTAGGTGTATTTATATAAATCATCCCAATGGGTTAACAACGGTATATGCACACTTAAATGCATTTGAACCTGCTTTAGAAAAATACATTACTGACCAAAAATACCTGATGCAGCAGTGGCGAGTGTTTTTAGATATACCGGCAAATTTATTTAAAGTAATGCAAGGCGATTATATAGCAGCAAGCGGCAATACAGGAGGATCACAAGGCCCACACACCCATTTTGAAATTAGGGATACTAAATCGGATATGTGCTTAAACGGATTAATGTTTGGATTGCCGATTCCCGATAATATAGCACCAGAAATAATAAGACTTGCTGTATATGATAGAACCATGAGCACATACGACCAATCGCC
>JANMGS010000611.1:0-1600 GCA_031374745.1 Ferruginibacter sp.
CTTTTTCTTATTATAGGCTCCCCATTATTCGCATACCTAAGTGAGCGTACAGAAAGTATATTAGAAGGCAAAGAATTTCCCTTTAGCTTTTCGCAGTTTTTGAAAGATATTGTACGGGGCATAAGAATAGCATTAAGAAACCTCTTGTGGCAAACGGTATATGTGCTTACTATTCTACTTTTTTCGCTTATCCCCATTATTGGGTGGGTAGCACCGCTTATTGCCTTGCTTACAGAATGTTATTATTTTGGTTTTTCTATGTTGGATTATAGCAGCGAGCGCAACAAACTTTCCACCTCACAAAGCATCGCATTTATAGGCAAACACAAAGGCCTTGCTATTGGAAATGGGTTGGTTTTTTATATGATGCACCTCATTCCATTTTTAGGCTGGTTGTTTGCGCCATCTTATGCAGTGGTGGCTGCTACACTTAGCTTACATAAAGCCAGAGAAAAACAAGTTATTTTATAAATTATGGCTACCATTTACCTTATACCTTGTGTACTTGCAGAAGATGCTACTGAAACAATACCACTCTACGTTATTGATGCTGTAAAAAAATGCAACGTAATTTTTGCAGAAAACGAAAGAACAGCCAGGCGGTTTTTAAAAATGATGGACAGGTCTATTGTGATAGATAATTTTGAATGGTTTACCATACACAAAGCGGAAGAAGAGCAGTTGCAACAATTATCCCAAAAAATAAAAGAAGATAAAACCATTGCCATTATAAGCGAGGCTGGTTGCCCTGGCATTGCAGACCCTGGGCAAATACTGATTGCTGCGGCGCAAAAAATGGGTTGTGTGATAAAACCATTGGTAGGGCCAAGTTCCATTTTGCTTGCATTAATGGCCAGTGGTATGAATGGACAGCAATTTGAATTTGTAGGCTATCTTCCTATAGACAACGGTGAAAGAATAAAAAAAATAAAAGAACTTGAAGTAGCTTCTCAAAAAAACAATAGCACAAAAATATTTATAGAAACACCTTACAGAAACAATCCGTTGATGGAAGCACTCACAAAAGCATGTGCAGATAAAACGATGCTTTGTGTAGCAGCAAATATTACTGCTTCAAGCGAGTTTATTAAAACAAATTCCATAGCCGAGTGGAAAAAGAAAATGCCGGAGCTTCATAAGCAACCGGCAATATTTTTGTTGTATGCAGGAAATTAATTTTACTTAATAGGGCTCTACCGTTACTGCATCTACAATATAAGGACTATCGCCACGCCAAGGTAAAGTCCCTTTCTTTTGTTCGTAATGCACCCTTACTTTTTTGCCCTCCAAGTTCATCATACTTTTAGCAAGGCTATCATTGGCAATAGAAAAGAAAAATTTCTCGGAGGCCAATGCTACCCCACTCGTAGAAGCAATACTGCTTAGTACCAGTTCTCCTTCATAGGTTTTCATTAAATTTCCTTTATGCGAAAGTTTTTGCAACATACCCGATCTAAACCCATCACTGTAGGTATAATAATATTTCCACCAAAATAGTATTCCTCCAACCAATAGGAATACTACAAAAAACATTGCGATATATTTTCGACAACCACTTTTCTTCTTTACAACTGGAATAGTGGTCTCATTACTTTTTTCG
>JANMGS010000553.1:0-1831 GCA_031374745.1 Ferruginibacter sp.
ATAGATTTTACTGCAAAAAATGATAGCAGCTATTATTAAAAAAAACGCCTCTTCAAAAAGTAGAAACCCTTTTTGAATTATGCGATCAAAGCTACTCAATGCACTCTGATAGTTTTTTGTTTTGCATTAATGAAGCCAAAAAAACCATACAGTCTTTAAATAATGCGAATCTTTTAGTACAGCTAAAATACTATGAGGCTCTTTATTTTACTAGGCAATCAAAATACGATTTGGCATTTGAAATTATAGAAAGTCAATTGCCTTTAGCTAATAAAAAGGATTATTCGACACTTCGAAATAAATTTCTATTGGCCCGTACAAGATTACTAATAATAACCAATAAACAAAAGGAAGCTATACAAGAGTCAATTAATTTATTAGAGGATGCAGAGAAAGAGGGAGATATAAGGATGCAAATAATCGTTCCTATACAAATAGGCTGGGCTTATATGGAACTTGGGCAAAATCAGGAGGCGCTTAATTGGTTTTATAGAGCGAAGGAAAAATATGAAAAGCGAGGGTCTGTAGAAAGGAGTTTTGCCGCCTGCTACTCAAATATTGCCGCAATATATTGCGATTTACTTAAAATAGATTCTGCCGAATTTTATATTATAAAAGCCATTGAAGTATCGAAGAGAGAACAACACTTAGCCGCCCTAGCCAATTGCTATTATATTTATTCTGATATATGTTTAGCAAAAAATAACAATGCAAAAGCAGAAAATTTATTACAACAAGGCTTGCAAGTACGAAAGCTAATTGGCGATGTTTTTTATATTGTTTCAGACCTGTCTCAACTGGGTATTTTTTATGCAAACAATAAGCAAACTGAAAAGGGAATAGCAGTTGTAAAAGAAGGTATAGCATTAGCACAAAAAAATAATTTATTTGCCAAATTACCTTTTCTTTATAACGCACTGGCACAAAATTATAAAGCAGCAAATGATTATAAAAACTATGCTATTACGCTCAATAAAGTTATTGAACTAAAAGATTCTTTATACCAAAGAAACAAAGCAGAAGCGCTGCAAGAAATACAAATAAAATATGATGTTCAAAAAAAAGAAACCCTCATAGCACAACAAAAATTAGGTTTATTCCAAAGAAATATTTTGTTGTACGGAGTGGGCGTTGTAGTATTATTACTTTCCATATTTTTTGCTTACCAATTTAAAAAATACAAGCAAAATCAAAAGGTAATTGCAGAACAAAAAAGGATACAAAGTGATTTGGCTGTAAAAGATGCCGAAGAAAAAGAACGCAAACGTATAGCTGCAGAATTACATGATAACTTAGGTGTACAAGCCAATGCAATCTTGCACAATAGTTCATTGCTAAACTCAACATCAGAAAACAATAAATCAGTTGTAACTGATTTGCAAGAAACTGCCAAGGAAATGTTACTAAATTTGAGAGAAACGTTGTGGGCAATGAAAACGACCGATGTGCCAGCAAAAGATTTATGGCTTCGCATTATTAATTTTATGAAGCAAATGGGTAGGCATTATAGTAACATACATTTTACAATGGAAGGCGATGCGCCAAATGATTTTATAATAGCGTCTAGCCAAGCTTTGCATATTATTTTGGTTTTACAAGAGTCAGTAAATAACTCAGTAAAACATGCAAATGCAAACAACATAAGATTAAAAAGCAAAGTCTATGGTAAAAACTGGAAAGTGATTTTGTCGGATGATGGTAAGGGGTTTACAATTGATCATGCTACTAGCAAATTAGATAGCTATGGTTTATCTAATATGCAACAAAGAGCAAAGGAAGGAGGATTTGAGTACGACCTACAATCAAGCATTGGCAAAGGAACTTCTACTAC
>JANMGS010000566.1:0-1731 GCA_031374745.1 Ferruginibacter sp.
GAAGCAAAAAAAATAACCAGCTTATTGGTAATTGGAATATTGTTATCTACACAAAATATTTTTGCGCAAACCACGGCATCTACGGTAGCTGTAAAAGTAATTCCTAACTATGGTGGGCTCACAGCTACTACCTTTTACATGTTTGTAGCCGTAATATTAATGGAAATATTTGCTATCTTTTTTATTGCATTCTCCATACAAAGGATGCAACAAGAGTTGACGCCGGAAAAAGCGGAAGCGCCAGAAAAAGAATCTTCCATGCGAAAAATATGGAGCAAGCTAGACCAGAAATTATTTACCAAAGCCATACCAGTAGAAAAAGAAGCAGATATTATGCTTGACCATGATTACGATGGTATAAAAGAACTAGACAATGCATTGCCACCATGGTGGAAGTATGGTTTCTACATTACGATAGTAGTAGCATTTATTTATATTTTTAATTTTCATGTATTTGGTAGTGGGCAAAATCCTACACAAGAATACAATGCCGAAGTAGTACAGGCTCAAAAAGAAAAAGAAATATTTGAGGCAAATAATAAGGATAAAATAGATGAAAAAAACGTGCCTTTAGCAGATGCAACTGGCTTGGCATTTGGCAAAAATGTTTTTGAAACCAAATGTTGGTCATGCCACGGAAAGTTGGGCGAAGGCGGTGCCGGGCCAAACCTTACAGATGACTATTGGATACACAAGGGATCTATTAACGATGTGTATAGTACATTAAAAACGGGGTATCCAGATAAGGGAATGCAATCTTGGACAACAGACTTTAGCCCAAAAGAGCTTAGCTATATAGCCAGTTATGTAAAAAAATTACGTGGCACCAATCCTCCAAACCAAAAAGCTGCACAAGGCGATTTATATACAGAAGAAGGCGCTACAACTGTACCCGCTGACTCAACCAAAAAAGCAAAAGTAGATACAGCCGTCTCAAAGGCCTCAAAAATATAATTACAAAAAGGAGAAATAACAATGATAGCGGAAGAAACTTTAATAGAAGATGTAAAAGATAGCTACAGAGACTCTGTGGCTACTATTACAAAGGAGGGGAATAGGAATTTTATTAATCCAAAAAAGCCTAAGGGAAAGTTATATAATGTAAGAACTTGGTTTAGTATTTTTTATTTGATTGTATTCTTTACGATTCCCTTTATAAAAGTGTACGATGAACCATTAATGATGTTTAATATCCTGGAAAGAAAATTCATCATTTTCGGTATGGTTTTTTGGCCACAAGATTTTTTTATTTTTGGTATAGCCATGCTCACGTTTGTGGTTTTTATCATTTTATTTACGGTGGTGTTTGGAAGGGTATTTTGTGGGTGGGCTTGCCCACAAACCATTTTTATGGAAATGGTTTTTAGGAAAATAGAATATTGGATAGATGGTGATGCTACCAAACAAAAACTACTGAAAGCTATGCCTTGGAATAGTGAAAAGATAAGAAAACGGGCTATTAAATTTATATTGTTTTTTGGATTGTCATTTATCATAGCCAATTTTTTCTTAGCCTATTTAATTGGTATGGACAATGTGAAAGATTATTTTGCAAATCCATCGACCCATGTAGCAAGTATTATTTCACTAATTATTTTTACTTCATTTTTTTTCTTCGTATACTGGTGGTTTAGGGAGCAGGTATGTATTGTTGTATGCCCATATGGTAGATTGCAGGGTGTATTGCTTGATAAAAACTCCATTGTAGTTGCTTATGACCGGCTTCGTGGT
>JANMGS010000618.1:0-2708 GCA_031374745.1 Ferruginibacter sp.
GTTTTTCTTAATACAGCATGCCCATATCCAGGCACTACTTTACCTTCTGCCAATGTTTGTTCTACATAAGCCGTTATTTGCTCTTTGGTAGGCGCATCAGATCCTATTTGTTGCCTCAACTCGAATATCCATTTTATCACTTCTTGGTTTGCTAAGCCGTGCAAAGGTCCAGCCAGGCCATTCATACCTGCTGCAAAACTCAAATAAGGATCGCTTAAAGCCGAGCCTACAAGATGCGTAGTGTGTGCAGATACGTTTCCACCCTCATGGTCTGCATGTATAGTCATGTACAAACGCATGAGCTCTTTAAATCCTTCATCTTCAAAACCCATCATGTGTGCAAAATTACCTGCCCAATCTAGTAATCCATTTGGCTGAATATGCTCTCCGAATTTATATTTTCTCCTGTATATATAGGATGCAATTCTTGGAAGCCTAGCTATAAGATCCATCGTATCATCGAAAGTAGCTTCCCAATAATCTTTTTTATTCATTCCTTTTGCATATCGTTTTGCAAAATCACTTTCTGTTTGCAAAGCCATAATGGCTACAACAAACTGTGTCATAGGATGAGTAGAAAGCGGTAAAGCTTCGATGGTAGCAAAAACATGATTTGGTACATGGCTTCTTCTTTGCCACACGCTCGTAATGTGATTTGCATCTTCGTCAGTAGGCAACTCTCCTACCAACATAAGATAGAAAAGCCCTTCTGGCAATGGCTCAGATCCACCGGGGGCTTTGGGTAGTTTTTCTTGTAATTCTGGTATAGAATAACCTCTAAAGCGAATGCCATCTTGTGCATCCAATAAGGAGGTTTCTGTTACCAATCCAGTTATTCCACGCATACCTTGGTACACTTGAGCAAGCGTAACCTCGCCAATTTTTTTATCACCATGCTCTTTAAGCATTTCTTTCATCTCGGCTCCTACCTTATCTGCATTGGCTTTAAACCGGTCTTTGATTATACCCATTTCTTTGTTTTTATACTATTTTAGTTGGTTTTGTGTTTATCTGCATTTGCAAATTTATGCGCTAAATTTACGATAGCATAGTTTGCTAAACAAGTGAATTATAAAAAAAATGTAAAAAATAAAAACTTTTTTTTATTCTTAACATTATAGGAGATTATAAATACCCTATTGATGATGTAAACCAGTAAAAGATTAAATTTTACGCCTTCTACCTTTATTACTTACCAAACCAAAACGCTGGGTATCTCTAGTTTTGGATTGATTTTCATGCAATCTTGCCAGATAATGATTGAAATGATTTCATAATACGTTTTTGGACGTTTTTGTAATCATACGTTAATATATTATGATAATTTTTCAAATTGCTATGCAGCAATTATCCTTAAATAACCCTCTTTTAAATAACTTTGTGCGTTATGAATTATATGAAATCAATATTTTTTCTTTTATCAATTTTCTTTTTTATAAACAAGGTAGATGCACAACAATGTACCACATTGGGGCAAACACCTTCTACTGCTTTTCCGGTATGTGGAACAAAAACCTTTAATCAAGTTCAAGTACCTATTTGTAGCACCAATAGTCTGTTTGTGCCTGGTTGTAGTGGCGGAAGTGGCAGTGCAAATTATGAAAATAAAAATCCATTTTTTTATAAATTCACCTGTTATCAAACCGGCACTTTAGGATTTAGAATTACGCCAACTGCTGCCAACGAAGATTATGATTGGCAATTGTACGATGTAACGGGGTTAAATCCAGATGCAATTTTTACCAATCAAAACATTATTGTTACAGGCAACTGGGCTGGTGTTTATGGTTCAACTGGTGCAGCTGCAGGAGGAGTAAATTTTATCCAATGTGCTTCCGCTACAACCGCCAATGTTTCTACCTTTGCTGCTATGCCTACCCTTATACAAGGGCATGATTACATATTACTAATAAGTCATTACACAGATACTCAAAGTGGATACACGCTCACGTTTGGTGGCGGCACCGCCAATATTACAGATCCATTAGAGCCCCATTTATTAAATGCTTCTGCTCCTTGCGATGGAAAAGAGATACGCATTAAGCTAAACAAAAAAATGAAATGCAATAGCAATGCAACAAATGGTTCTGACTTTACTGTTACTGCCCCAGGAGGTGCTGTTTTAAATCCAATTTCTACTATAGCAGATGCTTGTACCATTGGTTTTGATTTTGATTCATTGTCTATTTTTATGGCAGCTCCCCTCGCTCCAGGCACTTATACTTTGAAAGCAAACAAAGGAACAGATGGCAATACGTTGGTGGACAATTGTGATAGAGAAATACCAGTAGATGAAGCAGTACAATTTACCGTTTTTCCTTTGATACCTACGCCTATGGATAGTCTTACAATACCCAAATGTGCCCCAGATAGTTTGGTATTGATTTTTAAGAAAAATATAAAATGCAATAGTATAGAACCTGGCGGCAGCGATTTTTTTATAACAGGGCCTTACCCTGTTAGCATTAGTAGTGCTAGTGCAAATTGTACAAGAGGTGCAACCAATAGGATTGTTTTAAAACTGTCTGCTCCTATGCAAGTAGCTGGCAATTTTTTAGTGAATTTAAAAGTAGGAAGCGATGGCAATACCTTGCTAGATGAATGTGATGTACAAACCCCATTGCCAGATGATGTAGCATTCGTAGTAAAAGATACGGTGAATGCTGATTTTAATTTCAGCGTAAATTATACCTGCAAAGTAAACACGG
>JANMGS010000281.1:0-3184 GCA_031374745.1 Ferruginibacter sp.
AGATTATGTCATGTTTTAAAACTAAATTTATGTCATCTTTGCATAATTTATCTATTGGTATAATTATTGATGTTTAAACATTGATTAATAATTAATTTATTTTAAACTACGTTATTGGATTTCTCAAAGAGGAATTTAGGCGGTAAATAAATATAAAAAAATGAAACAAACAATTACAAGAGCAAACGAAAGAGGCACAGCTAACCATGGTTGGTTAAAGCCTGCACATTATTTTAGTTTTGGGGGATGGCAAAATCCCGAGAAAGTACATTTTGGTGCTTTGAGGGTTTTAAACGACGATTGGATAGCTGGAGGAGGAGCTTTCCCAACACACCCGCATGACAATATGGAAATTGTAACCATCCCATTTACAGGTGCGCTCAAACACAAGGATAGCACAGGTGGCGAAGGTGTTATACAAGCTGGAGATGTACAAATAATGAGTGCGGGTACAGGTGTGCAACACAGCGAGGCAAACGAATCTGCAACAGAAGAAGTAACCCTTTTTCAAACATGGATTTTTCCTAAAAAAAGAAATATAACGCCCCGCTACGACCAACGAACTTTTGATATAAAAGAAAGAGATGGCCAGTGGCAAGTGGTTGTTTCCCCTAGGGAAGAGGACAATGCTTTGTGGATAAACCAAGACGCTCGGTTTTCTTTGGCAAATATAAAAGCTGGAGAAAAAATTAATTACGAAAATGCTTTTGCAGGTAATGGTATTTATTTGGTTGTAATAAATGGCTCTGTAGAAGTTGATGGTATAAAATTTAATAAGAGAGATGCGGTTGGTATTTCGGAAGCGGATAGTTTTGAAATAAATGTATTGGAAGATGCTGAATTATTGGCAGTAGAAATTCCATTTGAATTTTAATATCATAAAAACATAAGGGCTTAACACAACATTTTAATTTAAATTTTATATTAAAGACCTGACATTTACGAGTACATTGGAAACTCTCTCTCCATTACAAAAAAATGTAGCGTTATTAAATAATTGAATAGGATTAAGTTTTTTAATCCCAAAAGCATACTAAGATATAGGTTTGTTCGTATTTACTTTTTGTCTTGATACAAAAAGTAACAAAAAAATCAAGGCTTAAGAAAAAAAGCTAAAAATTTGAATATTTGTCTAAAATGAAATCAGTTACAACAGTTGAATAAAGCCCAGCAGGAGTGCGACTTACAAGCATTCACTAATTTTTTAAATATTGGTAACATTGATTTCATTTCTTAATCCCGACAAAAATATCGGGACAGGCTGACAAACATTCAAATTTTCTTAACGCTTTTTTTCTTAGGCCGATCCTAGTCTACAATTTGTGAACTAAATACTTAATCCCATAATTGAAATAATAAAATAATTTTCGCAAATATCTTTTGCTTGTCTCTCCCCTTCGGGGAGGATAGGTGGGGCTTTAATAATATATCCAAAGCACCACAGGTTTATCAGCTTTATCAATATATTTTTTTAGTATTGACAAAAAGGAAGGGTTTACAGTGGGGCAACCAAGGCTTGTGCAAATAGGAAAAGGATCTACTTCGTGCGTTGGTACACATGAGTGTCCATGCAATACCACATATCTTTCAAAAGCTTTGCTGTTGCTGCTTTCTAGACCATGCAATTTGAAAGCCATGCCAAACTTACCGTTGTATTCAATACCAATCTCATACTTTCCTAAAGAAGTTGCATTAGCATTTGGCGTATTGTTAAATGTGAGTACATTGGTTGCTGTTTCGGAACCACCACCATGCGTAACCAACCCAGCATCTATAACCGAATCTTTTTTTAAATCAAATACAAAAAAGCGGTTTTTGCCTGATGGTATTTTCATATCGACTAAAAAACAATATGCTTCGCAATAATTATTTGTCTTTAAAAAGGGTTTTAACTTATCTGCATATTTTCGGGTGAACTTATTTTCATGATTATCTTTAGCAGTTTTTTTTGCAAATGGTTTTGCTACAGTAGCTTTTACTTTTAGCAATGGCTTGGTATTTCCGAAAAAGAAAAAAGCAGAAAGCAAAGAAATGGTAAGAAATCCTACGAATAATAATTTCATAGAAGAATATTTTCATAAAGATTCAAAATATTATTCTTTCCATAAAGGCTTTAACAAAAAAATAGGCCTACATCATTGTAAGCCTACTTTCTATTTCAACCCCCCAAGATTGAAAATGATATTTCTATTGTTTAATTATTGATACGTGTCCTGTTTTTGGTGTTGGTTTGCTCGGAGCAAGTGGAAATATCTTAAAAACAACCGGCTCACTCCTACCCTCACCATTACCATCAACCCCAATGGGATTTTGCGATGCATCAAGAGATTGGATGCTCCATATATATTTTTTACCTCCCATAATTTTACCATCCCAACCTTTTCTTTGCGAACTAGAATCTAGGTTTGTATCGTCCGTAAAACCCAATATACCTTGTGGTTGCCATATAAATTGTGTTTGCCCTGTTACAATTTTATCCAATATTGGTTGATTGCTTCTTAAGGCTTGTACCGATTGCTGGTTCTCCAAAATTTCAAAAACTTGAAGCCGATAGTTAACAACAGTTTGTGGCCTTGGCACTAGCGGCGTCCAACGAAAAATAATAGCGGTTTGCGCTTTTCTAAAATCAAGCTCTTGGTTATTGGCAGGCATCATACAAATGGGTAATTGCACGCCTGCTACAAAAAAGTTGCGGCATTTTATCGTAGCCTGCGGTACAAGATCTGTGGCGAGCAACAACTCTACACAAAGCGTATAAGAATCCGATGGAAGCTTGCCCGTCTTGTTTAAACTTTTTTGGTAAGTACCAGTAAACCTTTGTACTTCAAAAGGGAAAATATCTGCAGCCGTTAAAATGGTATTACCATCACGAAAAGTATATGTTTTAGCTTGGCCTATATCTGTGGTAGATACTTCTGTGCCGCTAGCAGTTTTTATAGTTGTCCTAATTTTTATGGGCTTACCCACAGCTCCTCCCTGATTAGATACAATCAGTGTAATCGTTTGGGGTTTTGCTTGCCAGTCTACCAGATTTGATGGCATTCTACTATCCATAATTAAATTTGTATTTAATTGAGCATTTGCAAATGCTGCAAAAAGTAGAAATGATGCTGTTAATATTTTATGTTTCATAATTTTTTATTTTGTAATGTCGAATGTTGTAGGAATTCGCCTGTGGCGAATT
>JANMGS010000698.1:0-4086 GCA_031374745.1 Ferruginibacter sp.
GGAAGACTGGCTGCAGATAGTAATACCAGATATGTTAGCAATTGAAAATAAAGTAGTCCTTACAGAAGCAGATTACAGCGTACTTATACAATTGTACAATAGAAAAAAGAAAAAAGAAAAAGCAGATAGCCTTACCACAGCAATGAGAGCAGCTTTTCCCGAAGGAGATTGGCAAAAGAATGACGCAAGTATGGCTTTTAATAGAGAAAGAGACCCCGCAAAAAAGAGAATTTTGTTTGATGCATTTGTTGCAAAATATGGCAGCATTGAAAGCAATAAATTTTTGGTAGCAAATTTTAAAGGGCAACTTGCACTTGCTTATGCCAATGCAAAAGATTATGCAACTTATAAAACATTAACCAAAGACATGAGTAAAGCTGCCAGGGCAATGAACAATAACAGTATAGCTTGGAGCCTGGCAGAAAAAGGAGAAAATCTTGAACTTGCTAAAGAGTTGGCTCAGGAAGCCACTCTTTTTACAAAAGCAGAAATAACAAAGCCTACCGAAAAAAAACCGGATACCTACTCCAATAAACTTTGGGAACAAAATCGCAAAAATACTTATGCCATGTTTGGCGATACATATGCATTTATTTTATACCAACTAGGCGATTACAAAACTGGCTTGCCCATAGCAAAAGAAGCAGCTACCATCAATAATTTGAAAGATGCAGACTATAATGAGCGCTATGCGTTGCTTGCAGAAAAAGCAATGCCTATAAGAGATGCAAAAAAATTGATTGAGGGATTTGTAAAAGATGGGGCAGCCAGCAGTAAAACAAAAGAAGCGCTTAAAAATTTATATAAAATCGAGAAAAAATCCGACGCTGGTTTTGATACTTATTTATCGAACTTAGAAGCAACCGCTAAATCTATAAAAAGAGCAGAAATTGCAAAAACAATCATAAACGAACGGGCTCCAAAATTTGCTTTAAAAGACTTTGATGGTAAAACGGTAAGTCTAGAAGATATGAAAGGTAAAGTAGTGGTCGTAGATTTTTGGGCAACTTGGTGTGGGCCTTGCATTGCTTCTATGCCTGGCATGAACAAAGCACTTGCAAAATACAAAGACAATGAAAATGTAAAATTTCTTTTTGTAGATACTTGGGAAACTGTAGAAGACAAATTGAAAAATGCCAAGGATTTTATGGAGAAAAAGAAATATCCTTTTTATGTATTGATGGATAATGAAAATAAAATGAGAGCAGACTTTAAAGTAAGCGGCATACCTACAAAATTCATTATTGATAAAGAAGGAAAAATTCGCTTTAAAGCAGTTGGTTTTGCAGGCAATGATGATGACTTGGTAGATGAAGTGAGTACGATGATAGAACTGGCTAGTAAGTAATATAATATGATTAATTTGGGTTTGTTCAAAAACTCAAGCTGCAACATTTTAAAATTTATTTACTAATCATCAGAAACTTTATTCGCTTTAATCTTCGCAAAAATCTACCAGCTACTGCATAAGCTGCCTTTTTTTGTTCGGTCCCGATGAAATCGGGATTTGAAAAAATGCGTGAGCATATTTTTTCAAAAGAAGAAAAAACAGCAGCGTTGCAGTATTGATGCCCGCCGGCATGAGGCAAAAATTGTAATTGTAAAAAATCTCCGCAAGGTTTTTGAACTATTTCATAAAAAACTTGTGCATAAATTAGCAAAATAATTAACCGAAATACAATACAGATAGCAATTTATAATTTTTGAGCAAGCCTTAATTTTTTAAAAGCACAAAGCGTTGTAAAAAACTCAGTTTTGTGCTTTTTTCTTTTCTTACTACTAGTATGAATGCTTTAATTTTGTACCATGTCTCGTTTTCAAATACAATCCAGTTACACACCCGCAGGCGACCAGCCAGGTGCCATTGCACAATTAACCGAAGGCATTAATGAGGGAGAAAAACACCAAGTACTGCTAGGTGTTACGGGTAGTGGTAAGACATTTACCATTGCCAATGTGATACAAAATACGCAAAGACCGACATTGGTTATTACGCACAACAAAACTTTGGTAGCGCAATTATACGGCGAATTCAAACAATTTTTTCCGGATAATGCAGTTGGCTATTTTGTATCTTACTATGATTATTACCAGCCCGAGGCTTATATGCCCAGCAGCAATACATATATAGAAAAAGACCTTGCCATAAACGAAGAGTTGGACAAACTTAGGTTGCAAGCCACCGCACAATTACTAAGTGGCAGAAGAGACATTATAGTAGTAGCAAGCGTGAGTTGCATTTATGGTATGGGCAACCCTGCAGAATATGAAAACGGCATTATCAGAATAAAAAAAGGACTCGTAATAAGCAGGCAAGGATTTTTACATGCACTGGTAAATAGTTTGTACAACCGCAGCCAAGGCGATTTTACCAGGGGCACCTTTAGGGTAAAAGGCGATACGGTAGATATTAATTTACCTTATGTAGACTATGGATACAGGGTAAGCTTTTTTGGCGATGAAATAGAAAGCATAGAAACGTTGGAACTCAGCACAGGCAAGCGCATCATACAGGTAGAAGATGCCGCCATTTTTCCTGCATCGTTGTACTTGGCTCCAAAAGATATGCAAGCTAGGGTAATAAGCCAGATACAAGACGAGTGCTATGCCCAAGCAGAATATTTTAAAAAATCGGGGAAGTTTATAGAAGCGCAACGAATAACCGAACGGGTGAATTATGATATAGAAATGATAAAGGAATTGGGCTATTGCAACGGTATAGAAAACTATTCCCGCTTTTTTGACCAACGGCAGCCGGGTGCAAGACCCTTTTGTTTGATGGACTATTTTCCGAAAGATTTTTTGTGCATACTAGATGAGAGCCACCAAACCGTACCACAAATAAGCGGCATGTATGGTGGCGATAGAAGTAGAAAAATCACCTTGGTTGAATATGGTTTTCGTTTGCCCTCTGCCATGGACAATCGCCCACAAAATTTTCATGAGTTTGAAAACCTGATAAACCAAATTGTATATGTATCCGCCACACCTGGTGAATATGAATTGGAAAAATGTGGCGGTACGGTGGTTGAGCAAGTGGTAAGACCTACAGGATTATTAGATCCCCCAATAGAAGTGCGCCCATCGGTAAACCAAATAGATGATTTGCTAGATGAAATAGACAAGCGCATACAAATGGGCGACCGTATTTTGGTGACCACGCTTACGATACGCATGGCAGAAGAAATGCAAAAATATTTGCAGCGCATCAATGTAAAATCTAAATACATACACAGCAAAGTGCATACGCTCGATCGAATAGAAATTTTGCGGGAACTTCGCTTGGGGATTATAGATGTACTCGTTGGCGTAAATTTATTGAGAGAGGGATTGGACTTACCAGAAGTATCGTTGGTAGCCATATTGGATGCAGACAAAGAAGGTTTTTTGCGCAACGAAAGAAGCCTTACGCAAACCGCAGGGCGTGCAGCCCGAAACAAAGATGGACTCGTTATTTTTTATGCAGATAAGATTACGATGAGTATGCAAAAAACAATAGACGAAACCCAGCGCCGTAGAGAAAAACAAATTGCCTACAATACACTACACGGTATATCTCCTACCACTATCATAAAAACAAAAGAACAGGTATTTGCACAAGGAAGTGTACTCGACATAAAAGGATACGATGCCGCCAACCCCAATGCGGTAGGACCTGATGAAGATATTATTACCATAGCAGCAGAAGATGCTGTAGCATACAAAACCATACCCCAAATGGAAAAAGGCATAGCCAAAATAAAAAGAGAAATGGAGAAAGCCGCAAAGGATATGGATTTTATGGAAGCCGCCAGGTTAAGGGATGATATGTTTAAAATGCAGAAGGAATTGGAGGGGATGAAATGAAATATCTAAATAATAGAAGTATGAAATATTTATTTGTTTTGTTTTTTTGTTTTAATGGAAGTGTATTTGCACAAAAAGTAAATGCTTTTGACAAATTTCATGTTTGTTTTGAAAGAAGAGACTTTGCGAAATTAAGAAATGCCCTCGATAATAAAATCACAATAGCAAATGAAGGCACTCATGAAACATACAATATTGATGAATACTTACTAGATATGAAAAACTGGGCAGAAGTTTTTG
>JANMGS010000703.1:0-3326 GCA_031374745.1 Ferruginibacter sp.
GTAGGGGCCCCCTAAAGCCCCCAAGGGGAAAGCCCCCTAAATCCCCCAAGGGGGACTTTAGTTCTCAATAGGTTTAAGTTCTTTTATAGTATTGAAGTGCTATTTTTTACTTTTGGATAGAAGGGGGTGAAGTTTTTTGTCCAAGCAAAGAAGCAGCAATGGTCATTCCCGAAACTTCGGGATGTCACTCACTTCATAGGCATACCATTATTCATCTTTTATTATGCACAAGATTATGCAATGTTGATTTACTATATTTATTGTTTATAATATTGTAAAATAAACCTTAAAAAATCTTTGAGTAAATTTATAATAACCGTGAGGATATTTTGTATGTTTTGGTTATGGTGCAATTGAAAAAAATATTAATGAACAGATGAAAAATATATTGCTTCGAATTTTTCTTATTTGCACACTTGCACTTTTGCATATTTGCACATTTGCTCAAGACAGTTCCCGTATAAGAATTTCTTTACTTACTTGCACACCTGGCGAAGAGCTGAATGAAACCTTTGGCCACAGTGCATTGCGGGTAATAGACAGCAACAGCGTTACAGACCATGTGTACAATTATGGCACATTCGATTTTGAAGATAAAAATTTCTATATAAAATTCATTAAAGGAAAACTTAGGTACTTTGTTAATATAGATCAGTTTCAAGAATTTGCATTTTTTTATCAGCAATACAATAGAGGCATTACAGAGCAGGTATTAAATTTTTCTGATAAAGAAAAACTTGCCATATACCATGCACTAATAGAAAATGTAAAAGAAGAAAACAAATATTACCAATATGATTTCTTTTTAGATAACTGTACAACCAGGCTTAGGGATATTATAAAAAAATACCACCACCCTATACCTGTACTTCCAGCTATAATGCCCACTAGCTATACTTTTCGCAATGCCATACATCAATACTTAGATAACAACAACCAGTTTTGGAGCAAACTTGGCATAGATATTTTACTAGGGGCAAGAACAGATGCAATAATGACCGCAGAACAACAAGAATTTTTGCCAGATAATCTAATGATTGCGCTAGATTCTGCTGCTAATACAAAAGTTGTTTCTTCATCTCAACAATTGTATATTTTTAATCCTACAAAAAATAAGAGCAGTTTTTTTACCCCACTATTTTTATCATCTTTTATACTCCTTTTTTTTGTAGCTATAAGCTTATTTAAAAATACTTTTACCAAAAAACTATTGCAATTCTTAGATACATTTTTATTCTTTATAATTGGAGGACTTGGTATTCTATTGCTGTTCATGTGGTTTGGTACCGACCATACAATGACAAAAAATAATTATAATTTATTGTGGGCAACGCCCCTGTTTATTTTTTATGCATTTTATATTAATAGTACTATGCAACGATCCAAACAGGTTTCGTTGTTGGTTTGTATTTATTTATTATTGGTTTTATGTAGTTGGTTTTTTCTGCCACAGCTAATGAATAATGCATTATTGCCAATGGTAGTATTACTTGCATGGAGAAGTTTCACTCACTGCAGAGAACCAAAGAAAAAGGAATTTTTACAGAGATAAAAAATGTACTTTCATGTTTGAGAATAAAAATATTATTTACGAAAATGCAAACATAAACTATACCGTTTATGGCACTGGCAAAGCAGTTGTACTGTTACATGGTTTTGGAGAAGACAGTGATATTTGGAAAGCACAAATAGATTTTTTAATAAATGATTATTTATTGATTGTACCAGATTTACCGGGTTCTGGAAAATCTGACATGTTACAAAAGGAAAATGTAGAAATTGCTGATTATGCAGCCATAATAAAAGTAATTTTAGACCAAGAAAAAATAACTACCTGTTGCATGCTTGGTCATAGCATGGGTGGTTATATTACGTTGGCTTTTACAGAAAAATATCCAGAAACGCTCAATGCAATAGGCTTGGTACATTCGAGTGCTTATGCAGATGATGAAGCAAAAAAAACAATCAGAAAAAAAGCCATCCAATTTATTAGAGAAAATGGAAGCATGGCTTTCCTTAAGACGAGCATACCAAATTTGTTCTTCGATACTATTAAAAGCAAAAATGATATTGATGATTTAATTGAAAAAGGTGCAAGCTTTTTGTCCGAAGCACTCATACAATATTACAATGCTATGATAACCAGAACGGATAAAACGGCTATACTAAAAACTTTTTCTAAACCAATCTTATTCATTATTGGTGAACATGATCAAGCTGTTCCTTTCGCACAAAGCATGCAACAAACACATTTGCCATCTATTTCGTATATACACATTATGCGTAGTAGTGCTCATATGAGTTTGAAAGAAGAATCAGTAAAATGTAATAAAATTTTGGGAGAATTTTTACAATATTGATAAATGAAAGTCAAACTAATGCAGCATATTTGTTTAATTTAGTATCTTATTGCAATAAATGAAAATATTTTTACTTATACTGTTCTTTACTTTTGTTAGTAGTCCTCTATTTGCAAAGCATATTACTGGAGGCGAAGTTACTTACAACTATACGGGACCTGGGGCAGGAGGATCTAAAAAATATTCAATTACTTTAAGGCTTTTTAGAGATAATTTTTGCACTGGTTGTGCCCAAATGCCAGCAAATGTTACGCTGGGAATTTTCAACAACGACGACAATAGTAAGATAGTAGTTAATCAAGTTATCCCCCTAACTTCTACTGAGCCATTGAGTATTGTAGCTTCACCTCCATGTATTTCAAATTCGCCTTTATTTGATTATAGTGTAGGGTATTACACTTTTGTACTAGATCTTCCCAATAATATAAACGGATATTCTATAGCGTATCAAACTTGCTGCAGGGTAGATGGTATTACCAATATTGGCCTTGCGCCTAGTGTAGGCGCCACTTATCTGGGAAGTATTCCTGGGCAAGAAACACTAGGACCTGAGACAGATAATAGTGCCAGATTTGAAAAAGGTATTTCTATCATTTGTCAGGGCAAGCCCTTCATTCTCAATTTTAGTGCAAGCGATCCCGACGGCGATCAATTAAGATATAGCTTTGTAAGTGCCTATAATGGCGGAGATGCTACTGATGCTTCTTTCAATAATCCTGATCCTCCTCCTTACGGTTCTGTACCCTATAGCGTTGGATTTAGCGCAACCAGCCCGCTTGGATCCTTAGCAACCATCAATGTTAATACAGGCATTATTTCTGGTATCGCCCCAGCTTCTGGCCAATATATTGTTTGTGTAATGGTACAATCTTTTAGAAATGGCATATTTATAGCTTCGCATAGAAAAGATTTTATTGTAACAGTAGCCCCATGTGATTTTGCAAGTTCCGAACTTAAAGTTTCCTA
>JANMGS010000706.1:0-9242 GCA_031374745.1 Ferruginibacter sp.
CGTGCCAGTAGGTGTCAACACAAAACATATCTTCCCATTAGAAAGCGCATTGAGCGAAGAAATACTTAAAACTGAATTTGCGTTTTCCTTTTTGAAGCAACCCTTATTTTTTGTGCGCAGCCGCCCAAAAAGTATGGTGGAAGTTTTTGAAAAATTGACAGAAGCAAAAGTGCCATTTGAAGAAATAAGCACTTCTTGCATAGCCTTGCCACAGGGTTATAAAATAGATGAGCTATTGTTGTTAAACAAAGAGGTAGTAGTACAAGATAGGAATTCGCAGCAGGTATTTAATTATCTTCAAAAGCCCGAAGTATTTCTTGCAAAAGATGTAGCAGTATGGGATTGCTGTGCTGCAAGCGGCGGAAAATCTATTTTGATACATGATTTATTGCATGGGCATGTAGATTTATATGTGTCGGATGTGAGAGCGAATATCCTCAATAATTTGCGCAACAGATTTAAAGATGCAGGTATAAGAAAGTACCATGCATTTTTAGCAAACCTTGTAAAGCCTACAACTGCTTTGCCCGAAAAAAGCTATGATATCATCGTATGTGATGCGCCCTGCACAGGCAGTGGTACATGGGCTCGCACGCCCGAGCAACTTTCTTTCTTTGAAACTAAAACTATAAATGAATTTGCAATCATGCAAAAACAAATAGCTACTACCGCATTGCCATTTTTAAAAAAAGGTGGTTTGTTTTTTTATATTACTTGTTCTGTATTTAAAAAAGAGAATGAAGAAGTAGTGGCTCACCTCAAAGAAAAATTCCATCTGCAAACAGTGCAAATGGAATACTTAAAAGGTTATACTATGCTGGCAGATACAATGTTTGTAGCCGTGCTTACGCAATAATTATTTTTTAAAAATGCGCTCTGTTATTATTTTGTTACCATCTGCAAAAACAGCAATAAAATAGATACCTGCACTCATGTTTCTCATATCTATCTTTTTTACTTGTGAGCCTGCAGCTTGTTGGTAATTTGTTTCATACACTTTTTGACCAGCGGCATTTAATACAACTATGCTTATTTTAGATGCATTGGCACGGCTAATAATCACATTGGCAATATCAATAATTGGATTTGGATTTATTTTTATTTGATCAATGGATGTACCACATGATAAAGGTGTATTTACAATGAGGGAATCCATATAAAAGCTGGTGTCAGTTACTATATCAATTTTTATTCTATAAGAAACATTTCCACTGCTAAGTGTAGTTAATTCATCTGTAAAGCTTATATTTTTATTTGTAAAATTTCCGGTACCTACAAATGTTTTAAAAGGAACATATGCTGCTTGATTTGCTGCTTTTCTTTCAACAATAATATTCATTGTATTATCATGCTTTACATTGAGGTTTATGGTAGCCATACAATTTGAAACCGATGCTGCTTGCGTGTATGATTTTTTCAATAACAAAGCAAATGCTTTCTTCATATCTGGAATGCCATAACCCATTCTATCATCGGGATTGGAAAATCTGGTAGAAGATTTCTGCATGGCATCTATGATTGTCATATTATTGTACTCTGGAAAAGCCTGCCACAAGCAGGTGGTAAGTCCCGCAAGGTTTGGTGTTGCAAAAGATGTTCCATTGCCAAATATTGGTTGACCAGTACTAGGGCTTGCTACAACTGCACGTAAACCAACTGAAGACATGTTAGGCTTTATTCTTCCGTTACTAGAGGGACCATAACTGCTAAAGCCTGCCACATTACCAAGCGTATCTACGGCACCAACTGTAAGAGCACTGTCTGCATCGCCTGGTGTAATTAAATAGCGCCAAGCAGTACTGCCTTCATTACCAGCAGCAATTACAGGCAACATTCCTTTTTTTGCGGCAATATCTGTAGCCCTTGCACTCATAGTGGTATTGCCATCCATATTTGCGTAGGTATAGTTTTGGGAAGGAATATCAAAGCTGTTGTAGCCCAATGATACCGTACAAACATCTACCCCAATGCTATCTGCTCTTTCATAACCTGCTGCTAGATTATGCTCTTCTATTCTTGTTTCGCTTGCCACATCTTCTGTTCTATATAAACAAAAAGTAGCTTTTGGGGCTGTGCCTACAAAAACACCCGGCATATTGGCTGATATGCTGCTAAAGCAATTCATTCCATGGGTATTGTCTTCGTTTACACTTGCATTATTGGCTACAAAATCCCACACATTTAATATTTGGTTATTGGTTCTAACGCTATCAAAGGTTGGTAGGGTTAAATAATTAAAAAAGCCTGCATCCAACACACTTATTTGCATTCCTTCGCCCCTAAAGCCATGGTTATGCAAAAATTCCCCTTGGTGAAGGCGTATCTGCCCATTCGAACTACCATAACTATAAAAATTAGATGTTGTTCTTGCAGAAGAAACAGCTGTTTCAATGGGTGTATCAACAATGGATTCCATTATTTTATTTCGAGGCGTAGGAATGTCACCGTTTCTACTTGCAACCGCAATGGCACTTATAACAAATGGGAAGCCGTTTATTTTATTTAATGCGTTGATGTCAGTAGTTTGTATGGTTACTTGATTTAGCCATTTAGATGCATTCAAAATATTTACCACTCCCGCTAGCCTTACACTATCAATATACCTTGGGGTAACGGGTAAATCGGCACTGTCTATTGCTATATTATACCTTACTCTTCGTTGTAGGGCTCGAGGGCCTAAGTATTGTGAAGGGTTTGCAATTGAAAAAGGGTTGGAACCTTTGTCTTTAAATCTTACGATATACCTAGTTTGTGCTTGCGTATTTGTAAAGAAAAGAATGCATAAAAAAAGAAGGAAGTTTTTCATTTTCTACTTCAATTTGTGTTTATAAATTAAATTATACTTTAGTCATATACGAAATACGTCAAAAACCATCACTACGATTTGAATTGGCTTACACTTCAACGGTTACTTACTATCATATGCCCATTTTATCCAGGTGGCTCCCCAAGTAAATCCACCACCAAAAGCTGCAAGTATTAGATTGTCGCCTTTTTTTAATTTACTTTCCCACTCCCACAAACATAGCGGTATCGTACCAGCAGTCGTATTGCCATATTTCTCAATATTTATCATCACTTTTTCTTTGGGTATACCTGCTCTATTGGCTGTTGCATCTATAATACGCAGGTTTGCTTGGTGTGGAACTAGCCATGCAATATCATCACCCGTCAAATTGTTTCTTTCCATCAATTCATAACTCACATCTGCCATTCCTTTAACGGCAAATTTGAAAACAGATTGCCCTTCTTGGTATATATAATGTTCTTTGGCAAGTACCGTTTCCACTGTAGAAGGTTTAACCGACCCACCAGCTTTCATATGTAAAAAATTACGACCAGCCCCATCGCTTTTTAAAAGACTATCTTTTATACCAGTTTCATCTGTAGAAGCTTCTAACAAAACTGCTCCGGCACCATCACCAAAAATTACGCAAGTGGCCCTGTCTGTATAGTCTACAATGGCACTCATTTTATCGGCACCTACAATAATTACTTTTTTGTAACGGCCGCTTTCTATAAATGCAGCCCCGGTGGTAAGCGCAAAAAGAAAGCCAGAACAAGCAGCATTTATATCAAAACTTAATATATCTTTTAAACCCACTTTATCGCAAATAATATTTGCTGTAGCAGGAAAAGTCATATCTGGGGTAACTGTAGCACAAATCAAACAGTCTATTTCGTCAAGTGAAGTACCACTTTTTTGCAATAAATCATTTACTGCCCCCACACCCAAATCGCTGGTTCCTAAACCTTCTCCTTTCAAAATTCTTCTCTCATCTATACCTGTCCGAGATTTTATCCACTCATCATTGGTGTCTACCATTGTTTCTAAAATCTTATTTGTCAGTTTATATTCTGGCACATATCCGCCAACGCCTGTTATTGCTGCTGTTATTTTCTCCATAGAAGAAATTAATTTTCTTAAAAAAAAGGGTTTTATAATTTGTAAATATAAATCAAATCATTTTGTTGTTAGATTTAATAGTAAAGTAACAAATATTCCTTATTTTCGTTAATCATTAGACTTTTAAAAAATGTATGCATACCTAAGAGGGAAATTTACTTATAAAAGTGCTTCTCAGGTATATGTGGATGTAAATGGGATTGGTTTTGAAGTAAATATTACGCTTAATACTTTTTCAGCCATTCAATCTTTAGAAGAAGGGAAACTTTTTACACATCTTCAAATAAAAGAAGATGCCCATACGATTTATGGGTTTTTTGATAAGGAAGAGAAAGAAATGTTTATTTTGTTAATAAGTGTTTCAGGAATTGGTGCAGCTACTGCACGCATGATGTTGTCATCTTTAAGACCAGACGAAGTTTCTAACGCTGTTTTGACGAACAATGTGCGTTTAATAGAAAGTGTAAAGGGAATTGGGAAGAAAACCGCCGAACGTTTGGTGCTAGAGTTAAAAGATAAAGTAGGAACAAAAACAGAAGGAGGCAGCCAAACTTGGGGAAAAGCGGTCTATAGTTTGGAAAGAGACGCAATAAATGCTTTATTTGCATTAGGAATAGCACAAAAGCAGGCAGAATCGTCTGTAAAAAAAATACTCACTACAGAACCTGATATTTCAAAATTGGAGGATCTGATAAAAAAAGCCCTTAAAGCCATTTGAGACTAGATTTACGTAAACATTATTATCTTAATGCTGCTTATCAGAAAATTAACCTTCGTATTTTTATTATGTTGTACTACGTCGCATATATGGGCGTTGGGTACAGTAGAAAATACCCCCTATAGCGCAAGTACAACTGGACTTACAAAAAATGTTGTAGATACGCCACCACCACAATTGCGCTATCCAATAAAAGATACAAGAGGAGATGCAGTTTCTTCTTCAAATAGAGGTACATTTTATTTACCCAATCCGGCAAACTACAATGACTCTGTTGTGTACAACGCCGCTACCCGTTCATATACTGTTTACGAAAAAATAGGCAATAAATATTACCGTACACCTACTACTTATAGTTTCGATGAGTTTTGGGCCATGCGCAACCAACAGGCAGACCAAGCCTATTTTAAAAAAAGGGCCAATACCACCAATATTCTTAACAGAGGAAAATTACTAAAACCAAAACTTTCTCTTACAGATAATTTATTCAATAGGCTTTTTGGAAATGGAAAAATAGATATTACCCCACAAGGAAGTGTAGATATTATTGTTGGATACCAAGGGCAAAAAATAGACAATCCAACGTTGCCAGAACGTGCTAGACGAAATGGTGGGCTGGATTTTCAGCCCAATATACAATTGAATGTAAATGCTAGTATAGGAGATAAATTGAAGTTTCCCATCAACTACAATACACTAGCAAATTTTAATCTTGATAATCAGATTAAATTAGATTTTACTGGTAAAGATGATGATATCATAAAGCGATTTGAAGCAGGTACTGTCAACTTTGCATCAAAAGGAACCCTCATCCCAGGGGCACAACAGTTATTTGGTATAAAAACACAATTACAATTTGGTAAATTAAATATTACTACCATTGTTGCAAGCCAAAAATCGCAGCGCCAAAGCGTAAACTTACAAGGAGGTTCGGCAGCACAAAGCTTTGAGATTAAAGGTGACGAGTATGAAGAAAACCGGCATTTTCTTTTAGGTCAATATTTTAAAGACACCTACAAAGAATCAATGAAAAATGCACCAGCCATTACAACAGCTGTGCAGATATTAAAATTGCAAGTGTGGGTTACTAACAGGAATGGCGTAACCATCGAAACCAGAGATGTTGTTGGTTTAATGGATCTTGCCGAAAAGAATCCGTTTTTACAACCACCACTTGTTAATCCTTTAACATCACTTCCAATACCATTTAATAAATCAAACGATTTACTCGACAAAGTAAGGTCCTTGCCAGATGCAAGAAATCCATCAGTGGTATATAACAATCTTACCACCTTATTGGGGCTTAGCCCAGTTCAAGATTTTGAGAAATTTTATGCAAGAAAATTAGACAATTCTTCCTTTGTTTTTAATCCGCAATTGGGAACTATTTCGCTAAGTTCCCCTTTGCAAACAGACGAGGTATTGGGTGTAGCTTATCAATATTCTTACAAAGGAAAGATATACCAAGTAGGTGAATTTTCTGAAGACGTACCACCAGATAGTAGTACCGCTACACAAAAAGTACTGTTCTTAAAATTATTGAAAGCCACTTCACAACGTGTCAAACTTCCCATTTGGCAATTGATGATGAAGAATGTTTATTCTGTAGGATACGGTAGCCTTACTAGAGAGGATTTTAAACTAGATGTATTGTACGAACAACCAGGACTTGGTGCAAAAAGATATGTTTCTTTTGGCGATAAAAACCAAGGACAACCCATTATCTCTCTCATAAATTTGGATAGATTAAATAACCAAAACGATCCACAGCCTGATGGAGTATTCGATTACATAGATAGCTTTACAGTGAACTCACAGTTTAGTAGGGTTATTTTTCCGGTACTAGAGCCATTTGGAAGGGATCTTGCAACTCAAGTGTACAATACTATACCTGCAAATGTAAGTGATACATTGTTTTATGCACTCTACGATTCCATAAAAGCAGTTGCACAACAATATCCTAATTTGAATAGATTTTTATTGAAAGGTTCTGCAAAAACATCGGGCTCTGGCGATATAAGCATTGGCTACAATATTCCTAAAGGTTCTGTATCGGTAACAGCAGGTGGGCGAGTATTACAAGAAGGATTGGATTATGATATTAATTATGACCTTGGTACCATAAAGGTTATAAATCCTGCTATTTTAAATGCAGGATTACCAGTACAAGTTAATTTTGAAAACAATGCTGCTTTTGGTTTGCAGCAAAGATCTTTTCTTGGGCTAAGGTTAGATTATCAGTTAAAAAACACAGCCAGGGAACAAATTTCCTTTGGAGCCACTGCCGTAAGGTTAAGTGAAAGACCGTTCTTTACAAAAGTAAATTTAGGCGAGGATCCTATACGAAATGCGATGTACGGTGTGGATGTGAATTATAGAAAAGATATACCTCGATTGACAAAAATATTGGATAAGCTTCCTTTTTATAGCACTACTGCACCGTCTACCGTAAATGCATACTTAGAAGCGGCAATGCTAGACCCTGGTCATGCGCCGCAAATCGGAAGAGGGGATAAAGGTGTTATTTATATCGACGATTTTGAAGGAAGTAAATCATTTATAGATCTTCGTTTTCCATCTACAGCATGGGGATTGGCTTCTACACCTAAAGGAGCATCCGGCACTGACTTTCCTGTTGTAGATCCATTATTTCCTGAGGCCGATTCTATCAATAATCTTGTATATGGAAAAAACAGAGCAAAACTTGCTTGGTACCAGATAGAGCAGGTACTGCAACAATTTAGGGCTAGTACCAATCCAATAACCAATGCAAATCTTTTAAGTGATCCTAGAGTGAGGCCAGTTTTTCAAAAAGAAATTTTTCCACAACGTACTACTGGTTTTGGAGAAGGGCAGTTGCAGACTTTTGACCTTGCCTATTACCCAAAAGAAAGGGGGCCTTATAATTTTGATGATGTAAATGTAGATGCGCAAGGAAATTTATTAAACCCTATTAAAAGGTGGGGCGGTATTCAAAGAAATATAGACCAGACCGATTTTGAAACGGCCAATATTGAATTTATCGACACTTGGGTACAAGATCCATTTATAAACAATCCTACATCCAACGAACGGGGTAAATTATATTTCAACCTTGGTAATACATCAGAAGATGTATTGAAAGATGGGCGTAGGCAATATGAAAATGGTATAACTACCCCAAATGCACCAGCTCCCATGGCCGATGTTGTTTGGGGAAAAGTGCCCAGTAATCCAATACAGGTTACCAATGCTTTTAGCAACAATCCAGACGATAGAAAATTTCAGGATGTTGGTTTTGATGGTATACCTGATTCAACAGAAGCAAGGATTAGACAGGCATACTTGGCTAGGTTAGCTACAGTTGTAGGTGGTACTGGTACAGCGGCATATCAAAAAGCAGCGGCCGATCCTTCGAGCGATGATTTTAAGAATTTTAGGAACGATGCTTTTACAGCCAACGATGGTATTCTTGCCCGTTACAAAAATTTCAATGGTACAGAAGGGAATTCCCCGATAGACAATGGAGGCCAGTTTACATCTGCTGCTACTTTTTATCCAGATGCAGAGGATTTTAATCGAGACAATACGTTAAATGAAACGGAAGAGTATTTTCAATATACGGTAGAACTTAGAAGGAGTACCGACCCATTAATGCAAGTGGGCAGTAATTATATTGTAGATAAGAAAGTGGTATCTGTTGTACTTCCAAATGGTGCTACAAGAAACGAAACTTGGTATCAATTCCGGATTCCAGTGACCAGTTACAATAAGAAAATTGGTAATATCCCCGATTTTAAATCTATTCGTTTTATAAGAATGTTCATGACCAATTTTACAGATACGGCTGTGCTACGATTTGGTACTTTACAATTATCTAGAAATATTTGGAGAAGGTATAGATTTCAAATTGATTCTACCGGTATGAGCAATGTAGCTACCAATACACCATTTAATATCGGGGCAGTTAACATTGAAGAAAATGATACCAGGGTTCCATTGCCATATAGAACACCAAGGGATATTCAAAGACAACAAACGCTTAGTAATAACGGTGTAAACCTGTTGTCCAATGAGCAGGCCATGAATTTGCAGTTTACGAACCTTAAAAAAGGGGACACTAAGGGAGCTTTTCTCACATTTGTGAACAAGGATTTGCGGCAGTTCAAAAAAATGCAAATGTATTTTCACTCCGAGCAGGCGGTGAATGCTTCGCCGGCATTAAAAAACAAAGATTTAACAGCGATATTCAGGCTTGGAACTGATTTCATTAATAATTATTATGAAGTTAGAATTCCATTAATAAATACTGATCTTAATGCAGCTATCAAGCTTGGGCCAAACTCGGATGCCTACAACGATTCATTGTGGAATCCGCTAAACTCGCTTGATTTAGACCTTACTGCCCTTACAAAAATAAAACAAGATAGAAACCTATCGTCTACCCCACTCAATAAATTATATTTCCAGGTACAACCTTCTGGCCAAATTTATTCTGTAATGGGTAATCCTAATTTGGGAGAAATAAAAGGAATGCTCATTGGTGTAGAAAATTCCAATGCCCAACCCTCCGCTAGCGGAGAAATATGGGCAAATGAATTGCGTTTGTCTTCTTTAGATGAAAAAGGAGGATATGCC
>JANMGS010000746.1:0-2110 GCA_031374745.1 Ferruginibacter sp.
AAAAATGTCTATCATCATCTTGGGCAATATAATTTGCATTGGTGAGCGCAGGTATTGGGTTGCTCGTATTGAATGCTCTGTGAATTAATTTTTTTTCGGTTCCAATAAATTCATATAGCCCTTCGCTCCCAGTAAACCATATATGTTCTTCTTTGTCTATTAAGCATGCAACCAATGTATTGTCGGTACGGTTAGTAGAAGTAGTTTCTACATCCCATTTATTATAATGTGTAAGTTTTCCGTTTGCTTCCCATATATAAAAACCATTGTTAGTAGAACTGATATAAGTGTTGCCTGATTTATCTGTAACGTTTCTGCCAATATTGACAATTGGATTATTATTCTGATCAGTTAAATTAAAGGGGATAAGTTTTTTTTCAGTTAAATCTACTTCAAATAAACTGGTTTCATCACTGGCATATACATTGTTTTCGGATCTTTGAATTAGATAGTTTATTCTTTTGCTATCCTTGTTTTTTGCAAATGTATTTTCTATTGTGTTGGTTTTTCCGTTTTCTACGTTATAACAAATTAAACCAGCAGTATTGCTATTTGCCATTAAGAGAAATTTATTGTTATTACAACTCACTACCGATAGTGGTTCTACCGTTACCCCCGATTTTTTTTCTTTTAGTGGTATTGTTTTTATTTGTTGATTTTGCCAAGGCATCATTGCTAAACCTCCATAACCGCATATCCATAAATTTTTTTCTTTATCAAAAAATAGCATTCCAATTTTGGAAGTTTTAAGATCATACTCACTATCTTTCTTTGTGTGTATTGTTTCTATGGCTAGAGTTTTTTTATCAATACTTATGAGCGGGTATCCCCCAATCCAATATTTATCTTCATCCTCTATATTTGCACAGAACAAAAAATTGCTTAGTAGATCTTTATTATTTGCTAAGAGGGGCTTAAATTTTTTAGTTGGCATATCAAAGGAAACCAAAGCATTTGTGTAAGTAGTAAGCATTATGCTGTTGGTATTTTTATCATAGATCGCATTTGTTATTTCCTTTTCTTTAAAAGGATAGTAACCTATAAATTGGTCGTTTTTTGAGAATTGATAAATGCCATCTGCGTGAATTGCCCAAATGCTATTGTTTGCTACAAGTACTTTCAAGCATGATGTAGGAGATGTTGCCGGATATAAATTTGCATAACTCTTAAAACTAGAATCTTTTTTATTAAACTTGTAGAAATAATTATTTACAGTGGCCAACCATACAAAATCATCCTCTTCAGTAAAGCATAGAATGTACGCATCGCATAGTTTTTTTATGACGGGATTATCGTAGTTTGGGCCAAAAAAAATATTCTTTTTTGGGTTGTACCATTGTAATGTATTTAAGGCAGCAAGCCAAATGGTACCATCAGTAGCAGCATACACTGTTTGTAAAATATTGGAAATAGCTCTGCCAGGCTTGTCTATGGTGCTTTTAAAGTTTTTAAAAATATGGCCATCATATCTATACAAGCCAGAAGCAGTGCCAAACCACATATAGCCCATTTGATCTTGCGTTGCTGTATAGGCAAAATTATCTGCCAAACCTTCTTTAGCACCAAAGTTTATAAAACGATAATTGTTTTCTTGCGCCCATAACTTTTTTATTGGACAAGGCAGAAGTAAAAGAAATAGTATGATTTTTTTTAAAAGCAATATATAAAGGTTACACTTTATTTTATGATATCTAAAAAGGCTTATTGCCTTGCATTTTTGTTGAGTATTCAGCAATTCTATTGAGTAATTAGTATGTTTAATGTGAAAATTATAATTTTCTTATTAGAATCTGCAACATTATTATCTAAATCTTCTGTATAAAAACTTACTTTTATACATGTTTTTATCTCATAAATTTATGTTAGTTAAATGAAATATTATTATTTAGCCCTAATAATGCTTTTTTTTATTGGTTGTAAGGGGCAAAAAGCACCTAAACTTATTGCAAGCAAGGATAACAATACATTACTATGGGAAATATCGGGTAATGGCTTAAAAAAGCCTAGTTATATGTTTGGTACTTTTCATTTGCTTTGCAAGGATGATATCAAGTTTAGTACTAATTTGCAGACGGCTTTAAAAAATGCTGAAGAAGTATATTTTGAAATG
>JANMGS010000747.1:0-1795 GCA_031374745.1 Ferruginibacter sp.
GTAGGGAATACTGTTTGCAACTGAGGGACCATTGTGGAAGCCTTACCGTTTAACCACCACAAATAACCATAACTCAAATTATAATTTTGAGATGTATTTGTCATTGCTGTAAAATACGCATTATCGTTTAGTAAAGCTGTGCCATTCCATTTGCCTTTGTTCAATATAAGCGAGCCAAATCTTGATGCTTCTCTGGTTGTACAATACATTACATAATTTAACCAAAATGCATTGGGCATTCCTATTTTATCAAATAATTTTTCTTTACAATAAGCATTAAAAGTTTTACCACTAGCTGTTGCCAATACATTTTGTAATAAATGATAGGGCGCATTGTGATAAGCCCAACGTGTACCAGCATCAGATTTATAAATTAAACAAGCTGGCGTAGTACAATCCTGGTCGGGCACTCCATCATCCAAACCGGTTGACATTGACAATTGGTTTTTTATGGTAATTAAATTTTCTTTTGCCAATGGAAGAGATGTCCAGCCCGTTCCTAAATATTGGGATGTTTTATTGTTGATATTTATTATTCCATCTTGCTGCGCTACACCTGTTACAAAAGCGGCAACACTTTTACCAGCAGATGCTATAAAATATACTTTATCTTTTGTCCAGCCATTCCAATATTGTTCTTTTACAATTTTACCATGATGCAATACGATAAGCCCATATGTTTGCTTTACGGCAGCTGAATCAAATGCTTTTTGCAAAAGTGCTTCATCCCAACCAACCATTGCGGCTGTTTTTGTTTCCCAAGTATCGCCTGTTAATGGAGGGAAATAATAGGGTTCAGGCAATGGTTCTATAATTAGTGGCGGTTCTACGGTAGAAGCTTTTTTACAACTACCCAAAATAACCAGTAAAATTAAAAAATGGAAATATCTCATACTTTTTCTTCATTTAGACTATTAAAATTCTAAAACGTTTAATTCAATTTTCTATTTTGCTCAAGTTTACTAATCCATTTTCTACAAACTAGCAAAGGTATGATTCCTATAAACCCAAAACTGCAATCTATTAAAATATGAAACATAGGAATATGGCGAATTGGACCTGCAATAAAAGCCAACGGAAAAACTGCCACACAGGAAAGTATAGCCCAATCGATAATCCATTTATTCTTTATGGGGTCTTGTAAGGGCCCTAAGAAAGCCATGGCAATAACAATATGTGCAAATGCCAGCCAATCGAACCCATACGCAAGCATTGGAAATTTTGAATTGGTTTCCAACAATGCTTTATACACTTCTTGCAACCATTCTTCTGCAAAAGCGGGAACGAGTGAAGGATGATTTAACAGCCAACGCAATTCTGTTTCTACCGGAAAAGCAGTTACACCACTTAGAATGAGTGCTATCATGAAGAAAATGATGAGTAGGCGGATTTTTGATACTAAAGTCATAAAAAGGTTTGTAGTCAAATTATTTACCCTTATTCTAATGTATCAAATCTAACTTTAATTTATTAAAAGAAACAGTCAAATTAAGCCAATTTTAAGTGCAATTTTCAATCCCAATCATACTATCTTTGCGTTCTTAAAAGTCAATCGTTTGCTATGCTTTTTCGCTTCTATAAAAGCTCAAAAAATGATGTGTAGTTGAAATGTGGTTGTTTTTTTCTTTTCACCGAAAAGAAAAAAACAACAAATAATTATTGCCACCGAAGATGCCCATAGCTGCTTCTTTGTTGGGCTAAAAAAGATATAAGAAATAAGATTTAAGACGTAAGTTAAAAGACATAAGATTTAAGACATAAGATTTAAGATAAAAACAGTAAAAATATTGAGTAC
>JANMGS010000777.1:0-12063 GCA_031374745.1 Ferruginibacter sp.
TGTGTATTGCTGGCGCTGCAACGCAAGTTTATTTTCTAAAAACGCATTGGCAAATTTTACCCAATTGTATGTTGGATATGCAATGGCATGTGCATTAAAATTACCCGTAGCTCCACCAAATTTTCCAGAAAAAGGAATATGGCTGAACAATTGTATTTGATTTTCCAACCGCTCTACAAAAACCATTATTTCTTTGCCTAGTATGGTAGGGCTTGCGGCTTGTCCATGAGTACGTGCAAGCATGGGTATGGCTTTCCAGTCATTGGCCAGTTTTTTTAAATGCTGTTGCAGGTTAATCACCGCAGGTAAATATTCTTGTTCTACTGCATCTTTCCAAAGCATTGGTACGGCTGTATTATTGATGTCTTGCGATGTGAGTCCAAAATGTATCCATTCTTTCAATTCAATTATACCAAGTACATCAAGCTTTTCTTTTAAAAAATATTCTACTGCTTTTACATCGTGGTTGGTAATGGTTTCGGTTTTCTTTATTACAATTGCATCTTCTTCTGTAAAATTTTCAACAATTGCTCTAAGCGCATTTTTTTGCTTGGCATCTAGTTTAAAAAACTTTTTTTCGCCCATTGCTATAAAATATTCTACTTCCACTTTTACACGGTATTTTATCAATGCATATTCAGAAAAATACCCAGCAAGTTGTTGGGTGGCTTTATTATAGCGGCCATCTATGGGTGAAATAGCTGTAAGTGGAGAAAGTTGCATATTTGAAAATTGTTTGAAGTAATTTTGCACGAAATTAACCGAAACAAGTTGGAAAGAAAAATAAGGGTTGCCGCAGTAAGTTATCTTAATACAAAACCGCTCATTTATGGGTTCGAACAGGGGATGATGAAGGATGAGATTGAATTAATAACAGATTTCCCTGCAAATATTGCCGATATGCTCATAGACGATGAAGTAGATATTGCGCTTGTGCCTGTGGCGATCATCCCATTGTTACAGACGCCACATATTATTACAGATTATTGTATAGGCACAGAAGGCGAAGTAGCCAGCGTTTGTTTATTTAGCGATGTACCTTTGGAAGATATCAAAACAATTTTGTTGGATTATCAAAGTAGAAGCTCTGTTGGTCTAATCAAAATTTTGTTGAAAGATTATTGGAAAATTGCGCCAGAGCTTACATTCGCATTGGAGGGATATGAGCACAATATTATAGGTACAACTGCAGGGTTGGTTATTGGCGACAGGGCTTTTTTGCAAAGAAAAAAAAATAGGTATATCTATGACCTGGGGGCAGCATGGACCGCAATGACGGGGTTACCATTTGTTTTTGCTGCTTGGGTAACCAATAAAAAATTGGAGGCGGAATTTATTGAAAATTTCGATGAGGCTACCGGTTTTGGCTTACAACATTTGCAAGAGATAATTGCAGCTAACCCATATGAAGCGTACGATCTAGAAAGGTATTATACCGAGAACATCGGTTTTACTTTGGATGATAAAAAAAGGAAAGGGATGGCATTGTATTTGAATAAACTTACTTGAAACCTATTTTTTCAATAGCCTATTGAACCTAGTTTGCAATGAATACAATATAGGTTTTACATCGGGTGATATATTTCTTTTGTACACCAATCCAATAAAAATAATACAATAAAGTATAGACCTAATAAACATAAAAAGAAGTCCTTCTTTCTCATCAAACAAAAAATATAAACCAGCAAATGCCGCTACAGCTATCAATAGCACTTCCCATGTTTTTTGAGAAAAGGGTTGCATATTAAATTTTTTCAACAAAAAGAAATACCTAACTGCATTATAGATAGTAAATGAAATCAAATTTGCAATAGCGGGGCCAATGAGGCCATATTTAACCGTAAGAAAATAACTAAGCGGAATAATTAGAACGGTCAATAAGATACTTGTCCATAATTCAAACCTAAAAAAGCTGGATGTACCAATTATTTGACCATTTACGCCAGTACCAAGCTCAATAATGGTAACAATGCCTAGTAAGATAAAAACAAATTTGCCTTCTAAATAGCTTTCGTTGAGGTTAAAATATTGTATGGCTGGCGTAAAGTTTAACAGAATGAGGAAAAATATGAAAAGGGAAAAGCTTAGTAAATTTATAGAGGTTCTCTTATAAATGCGTTCTATTTCTTTAAGGTTTTTATCTTTCCATAATCTTGATAATATTGGAATAGTAATGGAAATTAAACTTCTACTTGGAGCACCCATTGTCATTACCAGATAATTGGCAAATCCAAAAATGGCCACCTTCTCCAAATTTTGCCTTGCGGCCAATACAATTACATCGATACTTGTACGTAATACCGCTACAATGATTGTAAGAAAAGTAAGGGCGAGAATGCTTATTATTTTCTTTCTATATTTTTTAGTAACCCTACTTGTTTTAAAATTGAGCCAAAGCTTATTTTCTCTTTTTAAAATAATTACAAGAATAATGGCAATGGCTCCATATTGAAAAGCAAAAAGATAAATAAATGTTTTAAAATTGATAAGCCCCAATATTTTTAATAATGTCACTATAAGGGTATATAATTTCAGGATGGTTTCTCTCAAAAAAATAGTTGTACTAGCCTTCGAAAATCCATATGAATAAGACTCTAAAATAATATACATTAAAAGGAAAAAACCAATGGGAATAACCATATAAAAGTACTCAACCAATAGCTCGGAATTCGCACCAAATTTTTTAACAATTACTGGCTTTAAAAATAATAAAGCAGCAACAGTAAAAGCGAAACCAGTAAGTGAGATTTTTAATGCTAGGCCTAGTAAGTCATTGTCTTTTTTTTCTACATTGTCTTCATAATATGGAAAAAATTTGTACACATAAAAAGTAGAACCTATTGTTGAAAAAGCGTATACCAAAATGCCAATATCCAACAATGACCTTGTAAGGCCATACTGCTCGGGTGTAAACCATTGCTTGTAAGTAAAAAAATAAGTAGTAATAGCACCTAAGAAAAAGCCAACATATACCCAAATAGTTCCTTTTATCCCTTGTCGTCTTATATCTGCCATTTTTATTAATTCCTTTTATTACTCTTATGTTATTTGGTTTAACGAAAATATTGTATTCATGTTACAAATAGCATAAAAGAAAGATGTCATTTGGATCTTTTTTGCTCCCAAATGTTAAAGATTAATGTTACAATGCTATATTTTTTATTTAGCTAATGCCTACAGCTTTTTGTAATAAGAATTTGTTCCGACGAAAGGTATTATAAGCGATACATAATTTACCACAAATAAAGGCTTAAGCAATCTGTAAAATAAAACGCCGTGCTGTAATCCTTTTGTTTGTTGTATTTTTAATAAACCAGCGTAGCTTCTGTCAGCATTGAAAAACCACTTAAGAATGTAATAATTTAACTTAAAATGTTAGTTATTTTTGGAAGCAAAAAACTATCAATCTTTTTTAAAATTTTATGATGGTTTTACAAAATTTTTTAAATCTTCTTCCATCATTTCTTTTACCAACATTGGTAAATCATATTTTGGCTTCCAACCTAACAATGAATTGGCTTTAGTAGCATTACCTATTAGCAATTCAACTTCTGTAGGTCTAAAATAACGAGTATTTATGCCTATTACTTGTTTGCCAATTGGTAAATTGTATAATGGATTTGTGGCCGTTTTTACAAATGCTTTTTCTTCGATCCCTTCTCCTGTAAATTCTAATGTTATGCCTACTTGTTCAAAAGCCATTCTTACAAAATCTCTAATGGTAGTAGTAACACCTGTAGCCAATACAAAATCCTCTGGTGTTGGGTGCTGCATCATCAACCACATACCTTCCACATAATCTTTAGCATGTCCCCAGTCTCTTTTTGCATCTAGATTTCCTAACATGAGAGGCTTATCATCCATACCGCAAACTATTTTTGTAATGCCTATGGTAATTTTTCGGGTAACAAAATTTTCACCTCTAAGTGGGCTTTCGTGGTTAAACAAAATGCCATTTATAGCATAAATTCCATAGGCTTCTCTATAATTTACAGTAATCCAATAACCATATAGTTTGGCTACCGCATAGGGTGAGCGAGGGTAAAAAGGAGTGGTTTCACTCTGTGGAATCTCTTGTACTTTGCCATACAACTCAGATGTAGATGCTTGATAAAACTTCGTTTTCTTTTCCAACCCTAAAATTCTAATGGCTTCTAAAATTAGCATAACGCCGGTAGCATCCGAATTTGCTGTGTACTGGGGTGTTTCAAAACTTACTTGCACATGGCTTTGAGCTGCAAGGTTATAAATTTCGTCAGGCTGAGTTTGTTGTATAATTCGAGTAATATTAGTACTGTCTGTAACGTCGCCGTAATGAAGTATAAACCTCCCATCATATTTAGGATTGTAGGTAATGTGATCTAAACGTTGCGTGTTTAAGAGTGAACTTCTTCTTCTGATGCCATGTACAAGGTATCCTTTTTCTAGAAGGAATTCCGACAAGTATGCTCCATCTTGACCGGTAACGCCTGTAATTAATGCTATTTTCATCTATTTAATAAATAGTTTAAGAACAAAGTAACAAAAAATAAATGTAAGTTTTTTCAATAATTATTTGAAGAAGTATTTTAGAAATAAACTTGGGAGGGTAAATTTTATTCTATAACTTTTTTATCATTAAATTTGATTTTTTTAAAATCATCATGGGAATGGGTGTTTTAAGATATTGGTTAAAAAAATAAAATGAAATATTTAAATCTGGGTTGTGGACCTAAATATGTAAAAAGTGATGAATGGATAAATGCAGACATGTTGCCGTATGGTAACGAAGTGATTCAGTGTAATTTTTTAAATGGCATTCCTTTTGAATCTAATACATTTGATTTTGTTTATCATTCGCATGTTTTAGAACATTTCTCTAAAATGGATGGAGAAAATTTTGTAAAAGAATGTTTTCGAATATTAAAAGTTGGAGGCGCTATAAGGATTGCCATGCCAAACTTGGAAGAAATTGCTAAACAGTATTTGAATAATATTGAAAGAGCGATGAAAAATGAAAACAATGCAAACAATGATTACGACTGGATCATGCTTGAAATGTATGACCAAACAGTTAGGAATAAATCGGGTGGCTTAATGTTAAACTACCTTACACAATCAAATATACCTAATGAGCAATATGTTTACGAAAGAATAGGAGATGACGCTAAAAAATGGAGAAGTAGTACTATTTCTGTAAAAAATATGATTGAAAATGGAGCGCTTCGAATGCTAAAAATGTTAATCCAAAAGCCAACTTTGATTTTTACTGGAATACGATTAATATATTTAAAAATTGTCTTATCAAAAAAGGGGTACCAATATTATAAGATTGGTAAATTTAGGATGGGTGGAGAAATTCATCAATGGATGTATGATCGATATTCCCTTGGTAGGCTTTTGACAGATATTGGCTTTACGGATATTTCCTTAAGGACAGCTACCACTAGTTTCATAAAAGAGTGGTCAACTTTTAATCTTGATAATCCAAACGAAAAAGCTTCTATTTTTATTGAAGCTGTTAAAAAATAATTATGCAGTTAAAAAATATATTACACAATTTTACTAGAAGATTAGGCTACGATTTTTATGCATTAAAAGATAGAGCAGAAAAAGAAAGTCAAAAATTAATCTGGCTTCAGCAAAAAAAAGTAAAGACCATTATTGATGTAGGGGCAAATGTTGGACAGTTTACTTATAAAATTAGAAAAATTTTTCCCAATGCCTCCATTTATTCATTCGAGCCTATCAAAAATTGCTTTGATACACTAGTGAATAATTTTAAAAACGATGCGAACTTTACTGCCTTTAATTTTGCTTGTGGAGATACTACGGAAACTGTAGAAATAAATGTAAACAACTATTCTCCCTCCTCTTCTATTTTAGATATTCAACAATTACATATTGACAATTTTAAAAATACAGGGATATCTACAAAAGAAAAGATCAAAGTTGATTTATTAGATAATCTTATTAACTTGGATAATCTGGAATCTCCAATATTAATTAAAATTGACACACAGGGCTTTGAGAAAAAAGTAATAGCTGGGGCACTAAATGTGATAGCCAAGGCTGAAATTATTTTAATAGAATTATCATATCAAAAACTATATACCAACCAAAGTTTGTTTCATGATATCTATACAATACTGTATGATCTTGGGTTTCAATATTATGGTAATATAGAAGAATTATTGAGTCCGATTGATGGTATGCCATTGCAATCAGACGGAATATTCATTAAACGATAAATTATCCTTTTAGTGAACATTATACATTTTAGCAAATCCGATGATAAGGGCGCATTTCTTGCTGCATATCGCTTTCACCAACAATTGTTAAGTTATGGCTATAATTCGGTAATGATTGTAGCAAAAAAAAATAGAAAAGATGAAAATATAATTGAAGTAAAATTAAGTTTCCTACAACATTTATACATGAAAATTGTAAAAGGAGTTTTGGGTTTTTTAATAAAATATAAAACATTGCCCCAGTACTATTTTTTTAATTATTATGAAAAGGTATCTTATCCTTACAAAGCAATATTAAAATCGCTTCCTTTTAACCCCGATATTATCATCAATCATTGGGTTACTGGTTTTGTAAATAGTAAAATCTTGCATCAACTACACAATGATTATAAATCAAAAATATTCTGGCAATTTAACGACATGAATGCGTTTACAGGCGGTTGTCATTATAGTAATGGTTGTACACGATATGTTGATGAATGTAATTTCTGCCCCGCTTTGGTATCAAAAAAGCATAAGGACCATGCCCATAAAAATTATCTAGAAAAATTAAAATGGCTTGCTAAAACAGACATAACTTTTGTTTCTACTACCACTGAAATTCATCAACAATTAATTTCTAGCACGATAGCTAAAGTTTGTAAAACAAAGTTGGTAATGCTTTGTGTAAATGATCAAATTTTTAAGCCAGCTACAAACAAGAAAGCTATCATTAAAGATTTGAATTTGCCTACTGATAAAAAAATAATTTTTTTTGGGGCTCAAAATATAAAAGATATTCGCAAAGGATTCAATCAGCTAATGGAAATATTGCATATATTAAAGAAAATGCTATCCCTATCAGAAGCAAATGATGTTCTTTTAGTTTATGCATCTTTACTAGAGCATGATGATATAATTTGGCCTTTTGAAACAATCAAATTGCCATTTGTTGCTAGTGAACTGGTACTGGCAAAAATGTATCAAGCAGCTACTGTATTTTTATCCACATCCATTGAAGATGCTGGACCGATGTCTATTGCTGAAGCGATTTCTTGTGGGGCACCCACTATTTCCTTTAATATAGGATTGGCAAATGACATTATTATTGACAATATCACGGGATTTGTTGTACCTTTATTTGATTGTCATACCTTTGCAAAAAGAATAAAAGACATATTGCAATTAGATGGTGAAGCATATAATTTGTTTTCTCAACAATGTAGAACAAAAGCAAATTCAATCCTTAGTATCAATAAAAATATGACTGAATACAAATTACTTTTTGATAGATAATAATCATTTCTGAAAATGTGTGATCTTAGAATTCAAAGTAAATTAATGTTAGAATAGATTGTAATTTTAAAAATGGCTTTATGGAATTTTCTCAACACAAAACATATTCGGCAGAATTCATTGGAGACCACACTTTTAAAATGAATACTTTAGGTTATAATGTTATAGAAGGTTTTTTAAGCGAAGAACAGTGTGATTACTTGCGCAATAAATTGGAAATTGCAATTAGTCAATATATTCCATTTGACAACTCGGAAAGAAGTTTATTGGATAAATATCATATGCATGATTTATTGTGTAAAGGTATATTTTTTGGTAAGACACTAGAAGATCCTCGTATACAGCAATTGATAGCAGCTATATTGGGCGAATTTTGGATAATGTACGCCTACACATCCTCCTCTCTACCACCACGTGGAAACAATTATGGAAGCAGACTACATGTTGATAGCCCACGTTTTATACCAAATTATCCTACAAACTTGGGTGTTATTTGGGCGCTGGATGATTTTACGGTAGACAACGGTGCTACACATGTTTTACCAGGGTCTCACAACACCGATTTAATTCCTTCAAATGAAGTTTTTGAAAAGCAGAGCATACGATTAACTTGCGCAAAAGGAGCAGTAGTAATTTTTAATGCGAGAATGTGGCATGCTGCTGGTGTGAACAATACCGACGAATACAGGCATGCACTAACTATGAATACATGTAGGCCTTATATGAAACAACGTATGGATTGGGTGCGTTTTATTCCTACATCAATATCCGATCAGTTAAACCAACAAGCTAGAAGAATTATTGGCTTTGATACAAGGATTCCAACTACACTAGAGGAGTTTTTTCAACCTGAAGAGAAAAGATTTTATAAAGGTGGACAAGAATAACCGTAAGCTTAGTACGAGTATGCCGTAAAAATTAATTTGTTAAAGTTGTAAGCATCATAATGAGATCTAAAAAATTGAGTATTAAAAATTGAATCTGAAATATGGAAAATAAAATTAACGAAGCAATTGAGGCAAACATAATTGTACATTCGGCAATGGCGAATGATTACAATACTATTGAACCACACTTTAGGCCAGAAAGTATAAAAAGGGTTGAAGAAATCATTCAAAATATAAATGATAAGGTACCAATTGAAAAAGCTTTGGACTTAGGTTGTGGAACTGGTTTTATGATTAATATTCTAAAAAAATATGCAAATGAAATTGTGGGGGTAGATGTTACTCAGGCAATGATGGATAAAGTAGATAAGGATGGAAATGCAAGAATCGAATTAATAAATTCGGATACAGGGTCTGTTAATTTGCCTAAAAACCATTTTGATCTAGCTACAGCATATACATTTTTAGATCATTTATACGACATGAAACCAACGATTACCAATACGTTTAATAGTTTAAAATTAGGCGGTATTTTTTATGCTGATTTAAGCCCGAATTTTTATTTTTGGGATGCCATAAAAAAATTGGATAATGCAAAGGACTATGATCAAATTTTAAGAAGAGAAATAAATGCAGTTTTTAAAAAGGATGAAGAAATTGAACAACAGTTTGGAGTAAAAAAAGAAACATTTACGGCTGCTGAACATCAAAAACACGAGAAAGGTGGATTGGTTGAAGAGGAATTACACAATTTACTATCAGAAGCGGGGTTTAGTAAAATCGAATTTATATATCATTGGTTTATTGGCCAAGCACAACTGATAAACGATGAAGCAGTTAATAGGGAAATACGTTTTGAGCAAGCTGATGTTATGCACAAATATTTAACAAAATCGCTACCAATATCTAGAAGTCTATTTAAATACGTAGGATTTATAGCAACAAAATAAATGGAAATATCAATAATTGGTTTTGGCGAATTGGGAATTCAAGTTTTGAGTTTCTTGAAATCAAAGGTCATTAAAAAATTTATTTACTTTGATGATCTATCCAATGAAAAAGGAGTCGAAAATTCCTTGCCTTTTTCAAATTATACAAACGAAGCGTTTAAAAATTCCTTTTTTTATGTTTCTTTGGGATATAAACATTTGGAAAAAAAATGTATGATTTTAAACGAATTAAAATCTCTTGGAAGAAATACACCTGCATTTATTCATCCTACAAGCTTTATAAATGAATCAGCCATCATTCAATTGGGCGTATTTATTTTTCCACTTTGTAATATTGATAAAAGCGTGATTATTCATCAAGGAACATTACTAAACAATAACGTTGTTGTTTCGCATGATACGGTTATAGGAAAATGTTGTTACTTATCTCCAGGAGTCATTGTTTCTGGAAATGTACAAATTGGCGATTATACTTTTATTGGCGCAGGAAGTGTTATTTCTAATAACATCACAATCGGTAAAAATGTAAAAATAGGGATTGGAACCGTGGTCACAAAAGATATTCCAGATAATGCTAGTGTTATAGGTAACCCAATGAAATTTGTAACTCAACTGCAATTAAAATAATATCGATGACTGCAGTAATTCTTCAATCAAATTATATACCTTGGAAAGGATATTTTGATTTGATAAATATGGCTGACACTTTTATCATTTACGATGAAGTCCAGTTTACAAAAAATGATTGGCGAAACAGAAATAAAATTAAATCTGCAAATGGTTTGATATGGCTTACAATACCTGTTCAGCAAGTAAAATTAGATCAAAAAATCTGCGAAACTGTAGTTGTAAATAATGTTTGGAGAAAAAAGCATTGGAACAGTATTAACCTAGCTTATACTAAAGCTCCTTATTTTAAATTGTATAAAAGCATTTTCGAAGAGCTATATTTAAATAATTCCGAACAAAATCTAAGTAAGATTAATGTTGCTTTTCTTAGCACTATTGCAAACATTTTACATATTCAAACCAAAATTATTCCATCCACTGACTTAGTTTTAACTACAGGAAAAACGCAACGTTTGGTTGATTTGTGCGAACAAGTTGGAGCTAACAATTATCTATCTGGTGCCGCTGCACAAGCTTATCTTGATATTTCATTGTTTAATAAGCATCAAATAAAAGTAAGTTGGATGGATTATTCTGGTTACCCTGTTTACAATCAATTATACAGCGGGTTTGAACCTCAAGTAAGTATTTTAGATTTAATTTTTAATGAAGGACCAAATGCAATTAATTACATGAAATCTTTTAATTTATGATTCCTTTTAACAAACCATATTTAAGTGGCAATGAACTAGTTTATATTAAAGACGCCATTGATAAAAATAAGATTTCTGGTGACGGATTTTTTACAAAGCAATGTCATACATTTTTTGAAGAAAAGTATGGATTTAAAAAGTGTCTCCTAACAACTTCTTGCACGGATGCCTTGGAAATGGCTGCAATTTTATTTAATATAAAACCAGGTGATGAAGTGATAGTCCCATCTTATACTTTTGTATCAACTGTAAATGCTTTTGAACTTAGAGGGGCAACAATTATTTTTGTAGACAGTGAAGAATCAACTCCAAATATTGATACTGGAAAATTAGAATCACTTATTACTACAAAAACCAAAGTAATAGTTCCAGTACATTATGCTGGTATCGCATGCAATATGGATGCAATAATGGAAATTGCAAGAAAGTATAATTTATTTGTTGTAGAAGACGCTGCTCAAGCTATTGATGGATATTATAAGCAGAAACCATTAGGAAGTATTGGACATCTTGCCGCTTTTTCTTTCCATGAAACAAAAAATATTATTGCTGGCGAAGGTGGTATGCTGGTAATTAATGACGAGCAATTTATAAAAAGAGCAGAAATAATAAGGGAAAAAGGCACAAACAGATCACAGTTTTTCAGAGGTGAAGTCGATAAATATAGTTGGGTGGATATTGGATCTTCTTTTTTGCCTTCTGATATTATTGCAGCTTTTTTATTTGCTCAATTAGAAAGTTTGAATAGAATCCAAGAAAAAAGAAAAAGTATTTGGAATCATTATTATGCTGGGCTTAAAAAATTGCAAGATTTAGATTTAATAAAACTACCTTTTATACCATCTTATAGTAGCAACAATTCGCATATGTTCTACATTGTTTGTAAAAACCTTGATGAACGTACTTCTTTATTGAATCATTTAAAAGAGAATAATGTTAGTGCAGTATTTCATTATTTGTCATTGCATAAAAGCGAATATTTTTGTAACAAATATCAAGGAGGAGCATTAACTAATGCTGATAGATATACAGATTGCTTAGTAAGATTACCATTTTATTTTGAACTGGATATTAATGACCAAAATATTGTTATAGAACAAATCATAGGTTTTTATAAAAAGTTATTTGCTTAAAAAATTCTCTTTAACAACAAGAATCCATATTGCTTAAATTTATAAATACCTGCAAAAACATACCAGCTCCAACCTTTGTAATATTTTTTCATTAGCTGGGCATGATTCTTAATAGTTGTCTTAGTAATTCCCAACCATTTTTCTCTACTGGAGCTGCCTTTGTGTATATGCATCACTTTGGCATCTGGTAAAAAATATATTTCATAACCAAGATTGTAAAAATCCAAACACCAGAGTGTGTCTTCACTGTACATGAAAAAATCGGT
>JANMGS010000804.1:0-2602 GCA_031374745.1 Ferruginibacter sp.
TCTGATAATGATTTCAACTTGTATTTTTTATCAAAAACATAATCGGGCCATACGCTGCTAACTAGTTTTAAGAAAAATATTTTTATTAACTATCGCTAGTTCTACTTTTTATAATACCATTTTTGGGCAGGTTATAAAAGAATGCGGTAATATACCAATTGATACCGCTGCTTATTTAGTAGCAGAAAATTATGCTCTGCAAAGAGCACCTTCAGCAGTTTCAAGATTGGTGAGGGTATATTTTCATATCTGCAGAAATGATGATGGATCAGGTACGGCAGCTACTAATGCAGAAGTAGAAACAGAATTTAATATGATGGTATCAAAGTATTCGCCCACTGGTTTATGCTTTGCTAATATGGGTACAAACTTTATTAACAGTACCTATATAAATTATAATCTTGATCCGGATGTATCTTCAAACGAAGCTTGGTTATTACCCTTTCTCGTACCAAATTGTGTAAACATTTTTATTCACCAACAACTTGCTGGGTATAGGGGAAATGCTTACGGCATTCCCAATGATTATTGTTCTGTTTCCAGAGAAGGATTAGGTGCCGCAAAAAGTATGACACACGAAATAGGTCATGATTTTGGATTAATACATACCCATGGCGGGTGCGGAAGTAGTTACATTTCCGGCGCATTTTGCTCTACTACAGGAGACAGGGTTTGCGATACACCTGCAGACCCGTATTGTTTTGAAGAAGCCGCATGTTTTTCAAACAATGGTTGTAGCTATACGGGCAGTTGCAATGATGCAGGAGGTGCTAGTAATTGGACACCACCTTACAGTAATATAATGAGTTACTGGTATAATTACGGGTGCACAAGATCTGATTTTACTACAGGGCAGTTTGCAAGAGTAAATAGTTTTATAGATACTTATGTGCCACTTACACAAACAACTTCTCCTAATACTTTAACCTACAGTAATATAACTGCAAGTAATGGTTTTCAGTTTAAGTCTGCCATTACAAGTCTATCCACTGGCAATAATGTAACGCTCAATGGTAGTGTGGTAGCAGGTTTTGTAAGCCCAGCTATAACTGTTGCACCCGGGTTAATAGCTGCTCCCAGTACGGGTGAAATAATTTTTAGGGCATCGGGGTGTAATTAAAAATATTTTTTTCATGATTCTAACAAACTAAAATTTCTTTTGCAGCACTTAAATTATTACTTTGCAGGTATTGAAATATCTCTGCAAAATATTACTCATTTTATTGTTATTTTTTTCTCATATAAGCCACGCACAGCAAAAGGCTAATGGTAATATTGTGGGTACTGTTTTTCAATCAGAGAGTAAACCCTTGGCATTTGCAACAGTTTCTTTATGTGTATCTGGTAGTACCAAAGATTTTATATCTATTTTGACTGATAAGGTTGGTTCTTTTGAGATTGATTCGCTTACAGCAAATTATTATACCATTAAAATATCGAGTATTGGTTTTACTACCAAAAGGATAGATAGTATTCATTTGCGGGCAGATAGAATGGACTTTAATTTGAATGAAATCATATTAGACCACAAAGTAACAGTAGAAGAAGAAGTAATCGTTTACGCAGAAAAACCCTTGATAGAAAATAAAGATGGAAAAATTATTTTTAATGTAGGCGAAACTGCTGCAGCCAACTCTAGCAATGTAAATGAGTTATTGCAAAAAACACCCTTGGTAACCATCGATGCGGAAGGAAAAATTTTATTGAAAGGTAAAGAGGTAAAAATATTGATAGACGATAAACCGGTAGAATTAAATGCAAAGCAATTGCAAGAAATGCTGGAGAGTATGCCAGGTAGTTTTATAGATAAGATAGAAGTAATGACAAACCCACCACCACAGTATGCCAATGAGCGTGGTGGCGTAATAAATATTGTAAGTAAAAAAGGAAGAGTAGGATTTACACTTAGGGCAAATATCTATTACGGAACCAGGGGGGAAGAAGGCGGTTCATTTTCTACTTCTTACCGTAAGAAAAAAATTACTACGCAACTAAATATTTCGCTGTCTAATAATACATTTGAAGGTAATTCTAATTACCAAAGGCAAAATAACTATACTGATTCTTCCAATTTTTTGCAATCTGAAAGTGATTTTATCAATAAAAGTTTTAAGAAAACAATCCGTTTGAATACAGATTTTGATTTCAACAAAAGCAACAGCGTAAACCTATCGGTAAATTACAATACAAATAAGGGAAACAATAATTCTTTGAGTGAGTTTACCAATATCAACAAAAACTTATTGGCATATAAAATAAATGATAGGTCTATCGTTTCTGATATAGACAACCATACCGTAAATGTTACAGCCAGTTATTTGTGGAAAGATAAAAAGAAGACGGGCGTATTTAAAATTATCAATGGATTTGTTTATGTAAATAATACAAATCAAAGAAACTTTTTTCAAGAGTTTTTTGGTTTGGGTAAAGTACCGCTCGGTATAGATTCTACACAGTTCCAATCTAATTTTGTGAACGGGAAAAATTATTCTTTGCGTATTAATTACGATAAATCTTTTGACAGTGGTAAATATTTTTTTAGTACGGGTTTAAATTATTTACACAACAATAGTTACAATGATTTAGATGCTCAATTTTTAAA
>JANMGS010000822.1:0-6665 GCA_031374745.1 Ferruginibacter sp.
TCTGACAGCCACATAGAGAAATTTTTTAAGTGCATATCGTTATTGCCAATGATAAAGTTGAATAGCGTGAGTTCAAAAAAGCGAAGCTTATCCATTAAGGTATTTACTGAAATTTCTCCAATGGTTTTACCAAGGTTTTCCATTGTTCCTAAATACTTGTCGTCTAATTCCAGGATTTGCAAAAAGTCAATCATGTGTATTTTGGCATTGTTTTTTTTTCGGTCGATGCGTTTGGTAATGTAACACAATTCGCCTGAGGCCAATCGAATCATGTTGGATGGCACCACCTCTATTTTAAAGAGTTCTGCTAATTTCATAGATAAATGCTCATTTTCTGGCATTTGTTCGTATTGTGTATTTTGTGGTTTTAAAATATACAATCCCTCCAATGCATCCATAATGGTTAAACGGCCATTGAGGCCATCTTCCAAATGGCTTTTTATCCAACCCAGCGATAATTTTGGTTGCACACCTGGCACCGTTATCGACAATGCTACTGCTTCCATGGCTAATTTTTCCATTTCATCTAATCGATAAGGCAAAGCTGGCGCAGCCTTGGTTCCATAAAAAGCTTTGATACATGCAGGATGGTAATCACCTGTACCATTTGCATCTAATTCCTTATAACAATACAAACACTTAGTCATCTTGTTTTTCTATTATAGGGTGAACGCTCACAGCTCCTACGGTATTTTGGCAGCAAGCCAATAGCAGTCCCATTCGATCATTTTTATTGATTCTCCAACTTTCTGCAGCAATGGTTAATAGCCAACCTTCAGGAATTAATCCATCGAAAAAGGGGAAAAGTCGCTTGCTTCTATATGGGTTAGCACTAACGGGCATTTGGAAAGTAATAAATAACCCAGCGTGATTTTGTACATATTGTTCATCATAAGTAAACTCATATTCACCGGTATCTAGCTCTTTTAGTAGACCCGCCTGCATGTTGTTGTATCTAATATTAGCTTGCCTCATTGTGTTTCTTATTTATGGGTCCTAAAACATGTCCAAACATATTCAACACCTGGTTTACTTTCGATAAACTCAGGTTGTCTTTTCCTTGCTCAATTTTTCGGATAACAGTCAACGCAACACCAGCCTTCAAAGCAAGTTCCTCCTGTGTAATCTTCAAATGTTTCCGTCTTGTTTTAACAAATTCCGTTATGGCATTCATTTTTATATGCTTTTACATACAAAAATAGTAAATTTAATAATATTATATGCAATTAAGTATAATTATTTTCATTATATAAAAATTATATGCAATTAGATATAGTTTTTAGGATTTTTAAAAATATTTCTTCCGCTTGTACACGCTTCCTGTTTTCAGCTTTGGGACACCCAAAAAATTATAGGCTCTGAGATTTGATGGGTAGATTTATGGCTCTCAAATTTACTCAGATTTACTCAGATTTTTTCTACCTAATCTGCAAAATCTTAGCGCATTTTATTTTTCCTGATTTCAGATTTGGAACACCCAGAAAAATAATAGGCTCTGAGATTTATGGGGTAGATTTATGGCTCTCAGATTTACTCAGATTTACTCAGATTTTTTCTTTAACGTCCGAGCGGGCAATGTCATTTAGTTAAGAAATGAAGTTGCTAATGACGTTTTTACTAAAAGAGTAATTAAAAATGTTTTACAAAAAACATTTTAGCCACAAAGCCCCAAAGACACAAAGGAAAAATGCGAAGCATTTTTTCTGCTTCGTGCCTTTGAGCCTTTGTGGCAAACTGCATTTTTCGCAGCGAAGCTGCTGCAAACGTTTTTTAACGTCCCAGCGGGGTTTTCACTTTCACAAGGTTTTTGTATAAAAGAATTACCAGTGAAACCCCGATGTAGAATAGAACTGCAAAATAGTAGAATGCAAATTCCGAAGATTATACACTGTCGGGCCTGCCTGTCGGCAGACAGGGTTACGCAACAATTTTTTTTGTAAAATTATACATGCGTTTTGCGAAAACCCCGCCTAAACAGAACAAAATATCCCACTACTCTCCATCCGGTTTTATATCATCCAATAAATCTGGCAAGTCCAATGTAGCATCCAGGGCAGGCAGGCTATCCACATTACGCAGTTGGCGCTGTATGGCTCGGGTGCGGGTGCCTACTACATCGTCTAATTGGCCGAGGCCGGTCTGTATGTTTTTTTGTGCTTTTTCGAGCAGCCCGCCAAAAGTTTCAAATTCTTTTTTTACAGCGCCGAGTACGGTCCACACTTCGCTGCTGCGCTTTTGCAGGGCCAGGGTTCTAAAGCCCATTTGCAGGCTGTTTAAAATGGCCATCAGGGTAGTGGGGCCGGCTACGGTTATTTTGTATTCGCTGCGCAGTTGGTCTATCAGGCTGCTGCGGCGTATTACTTCGGCGTATATGCTTTCAAAAGGGAGGAACATAATGGCAAAGTCGGTGGTATTGGGTGGGTCCAGGTATTTGTCTCGTATGTCTTTGGCCATTTTTTTAATAACGGTTTCCAAATTTTTGGTGGCTATTTCTATCTCATCGGGTAGGGCATTTTCGTATGCGGCTATCAGGTGCTCGTAGGTATCCTTGGGGAACTTGGCATCTATGGGCAGGTACACGGTGCTGTTTTCGTCTTCGCTGCGGCCGGGTAGTTTTATCGCAAATTCCACGGGGTCGTTGCTGCCCTTTTTGGTGCGCACATTGGCATCGTATTGGTTGGGCGCCAGTATTTGCTCTAGCAACAAAGCAAGCTGCACTTCGCCCACACCGCCTCGCAATTTTACATTGCTCAATACTTTTTTCAATCCGCCCACATCGGTGGCAATGGTTTGCATTTCGCCGAGGCCTTTTTGCACTTCTATCAGTTGCTTGCCCACGGTTTCAAAACTTTGTCCCAGTCGTTCGCTCAGGGTTTTTTCCAGTTTTTCTTCCACGGTTATGCGTATGCTTTCCAGTTTGGTTTCGGTGCTTTTTACCAGTTCGTTTTGTTTGGTTTCCAGTTGCGCAAATTTTTCTCTTTGTAAGTCGTTAAAGGATTTTATATTGGCTTCAAAGCGTTCTTCAAATCCTTTAAAAGCCTGTACCAGCGACTCCCGCATTTGTTTGTTATCGTCTTTAGCTTGGTTGTTTATTTTTTCCAACTGGGCTATATTGGCCACCGAAAAATCGGTTATGTTTTTACTCAATTCGGCACGGTTGGCGAGGTTGTTTTCGGCAGTGTTGCTAATAAGCGCCGCCAGTTTATCATCCAGAGTTTTATTAATGTCTTTTAGTGCCTGTTGGCTTTGCAGGGTAATGGTTTGCAGGGTGCTGTTTAGCTCGGTGCGGTTGTTGCTGGCCATGCTGCTTTGCTCGGCACGGCTTATCCTAAAATCTTCTTTGAGGTTGGATTCTATTTGGGTAATACTGGCTTGCAAAGCTGCCACCGCTTGTTGCAAGGGTGCTAGTTGGTTGCTGCCTCTTTGCTTAAAAACAACTACCAGCACAATGCCCAATAGCAACAATGCAATGATGATGAGTGATAAAATAATTTGCATGAATAATTAATAATGGATAATGAATAATTAATAATGTGTTATGAGCAAAGATAGTTTATAAGTGGTAGGGCCTGCTTGTCCGCAGGTTTCGCATTTATGTTTTTTACGTCCCAGCGGGGTTTTCACCATAACTTCCCAGCGGGGTTTTCACTTATTTAGTGCTTGCTCAAAAACTCAAGTTGCAACATTTTAAAATATAAGTACTAATCATCAGAAACTCTATTCGCTAAAATCTTCGCTAAAATCTACCAGCTACTGCATAAGCCCCCTTTTTTTATTCGGTCCCGATGAAATCGGGATTGAAAAAATGCGGTAGCATATTTTTTCAAAGAGTAAAAAGTAGGGGCGTTGCAGTAGTGATGCCCGCCGGCATGAGGCAAAACCTGCAATTTTAAAAATGTCTACAGGGTTTTTAAGCTGTTTTATGAAAAACCTTTGCATCAATTAGCGAAATAGCTAACTAACATGCAATACAGATATCAATTTTTAGAATTTGATAAAGCCCTATTTAATGTTGCTGTGTAAAATAATTACCATTTAAACCCCGATGTAGAAAATAACTACAAAAATTTTGAAATGCCTTTGCATTCGTTTGCGAAAACCCCGCCTTAACGCAATACCATGTGTTTTAAAAGGAGTGGTGCTTTTATTGCGTGTTTAAAATTTGTAAAGTATTTTATATAATGTCAAATTATTCAGTAGTCAGCAGTCTTCGTACGGAAGAAGAAGGCTTCCGACCTTTTTCCCAGCAATGTCCTGCCCTTGAATCGTGTCCTCAAGAACCAAGTTTATAATGTTGATCTTCGGTTTGCAGCGTAAAACCAGGGCTTAGAGAATAATGATACAGTTGAGGATAAATACAGATTATTATAGAAGCGGTGAAATATGGAGGCTACCCTGTTTTGCATGGGAAAACCATCAATACATGTTATAAATTTTTAGTACGCTTACAACGGTTGTGTTGTAGGTGATAGCCCTGAAATGACGTTTATTGAGGAAGGGCTGGGTTTGTGAGAAATGGGAAGACCTGCAGCGGAAGAAAAGAAGCCCGGCAATGTGAACCGGGCTCTGTGCGTTTTAATCTTAGCGTGCTTTTTTCTTAGGATCCGCTTTCTTTTGTGCGGAGCTTTTCTTTTTAGTAGGCTTATTCTTTTTAGGTTCAGCGCTCTTTGTCGACATACAATTAAATTTAATGTTAGTGAATATTACTCATGGCCGCAGTGTATTTCTTCCATTTGTTCGATTATGTTCTTTCAGAAGCGGCAACTGTACAGCCATGTTATAAGCATACAAAGATATGACTAAAAGGGTAAAAATAGTATTTGATTAACGTCAGCCGCCCGGGTAAATTGTAAACTTTTTCTCCTGCACCCCTACCGCAAGGTAAGCTACGTGGAGCCAATCACTTACCTTATTGTTTCACAAACATTACATCATCCATCTCCTTAAACTTAATGTCCCAGTAGGGTATCAGTTTTACAAAGTTTTTGTTTAAAAAGATTACAAGTGAAACCTCGATGTAGGAAAGGACTACAAAATAGTAGAAACCTACACCCGAAGATGATGGATTAACGTCACAGCAGGGTTTCACTTTTACTTCCAAGCGGGGTTTTCACTTTTACAAGATTTTTGTAAAAAAGAATTACCAGTGAAACCTCAATTTAGGAAAGAGCTACAAAATGGTTACAAGCAAATTCCGAATATTATAACCTGTCGGGCCTGCAAGTCGGCTGTCTGGGTTTCGCAACACTTTTTTAGTAAAAATTATGAATGCGCTTTGCGTAAATTCCGCTTATAATAAACCGCCATCAATAATGCTAATATAAATTATTTTCATATCTTAGTGTTCAAATGTTAAGATATGCGTTCATTAAAAATTGTAACTCATCTTGCCTCAGCTGAAGTAAAATCAATGCTAGCATTAAGTAGAGGCACACCAAGCCATAATCGTTGGCAAATAATTTACTTGATCCAAATAGGTAATATTCATTCTGCGGAGTTATTAGCGCCTCTTGTAAATTTAAGTGTACATAGCATTTATAAGATAGTGGAGAGATATAATCTTGAAGGTTTAAATGCTTTGATTTACAAACCTAAAGGAGGAAGAAAAAGAGCCTTGTTAAGTCTTGATGAAGAATCATCTTTATTTATATCATTAGAAGCACTTGCTTCAAGAGGGCTTATTAAAACGGCAAATGATATCAGGGCAGTTGTGGAGAAAAAAGTTGGTAAGCAAGTATCGGATGATTATTTATGGGATTTGTTGCATAGGAACGGTTGGAAAAAGAAGATGCCCAGACCTCACCATCCTAAACGGAGTTTAGAGCAACAAGTTGAGTATAAAAAAAACTCCCCGAAAAATTGGATGCCACAGCAATAACATTTGCAGAAGAACAACAAGAAAAACCTGTCGTGGTTTTTTTTGAAGATGAGGCTAGATTTGGAAGAATAAGTCGTGAAATGGCTTGCTGGGTAAATAAGAATACCATCCCCTCTGTTGCCAAGCAAATGATTCGTGAATATATCTATGCATACTCGGCACTATCACCACAAACAGGCGATTGCTACTCCATGATAAGCCCATATTGTAATACAGACGCTATGAATGAATTTTTGAAACAACTTTCAGTTCAATATAGCAATTACAGAATCATTCTAATTCTTGACAAGGCAGGATGGCATATTAGCCAAGGATTAGAAATTATTGAAAATATAAGGCTGCTACACCTCAACCCATACTCTCCAGAACAAAATCCAGTAGAATTATTATGGAGAGAAATCCGAAGGAAATATTTTCACAATAAAATATTCATAAGCCTTGACGAAGTTGAACAAACTTTAACAGAGGCATTAGCTAATTACCATATTAGAAAAGATGATGTTCAGAAGTTATCAAAAGGATTTTTATCATATTAATAAAATAGATAGCGGTTTATTATTAGATATTAATTAGCCCTTTACATTGGGGACGTTTTATGTCTAGACTTGTAATACCTTTTGGATTTGTAAAATAGTTCAATGTCATTCATTGCGCCATTGCCCCTTTGCGAGCCTTGCGTGAAAATAGTTGGACTAAATAATAAATAAATTTGGTATAAAAGAGCTTTTAATAAGTTAATTTGTTTCAGAAAAATATCCTCCATATCCTTATTCTTTTTAGATAAATT